>NZ_JBOFLP010000082.1:0-6149 GCF_051657925.1 Chroococcidiopsis sp. | reverse complement strand
AAATAGTTATATGTGATTGTTCTCCTGCTTTAGAACGCAACCCAAGAGAACTGATTGAGAAATTTGATTATTGTATTATTCCTACAACTTTGAATCCTCTAGGTATTAACAAACATGGAATCGTGATTCAAGATACAGTGCAAAAAATTAGAAATATTAATCAAGCCGCTCATCTGTTTGTTTTAGTTAATAACTTTAGAGACCCAGGAATTAGACGATTTAAGATTTTAAAAGAGTCATTCTTATCAGTCTATAAACATATTAGCCAGAACGATGAAAAGTTTCATTGCATCGATCCAGAACAAGTTTGCATTCGTACTAGCGACCAACTATACTACTGGGGAATCCATATTTTAGAAAATCCCGATAATCCATCGAGTGAATTAGCATTTCAGCTTATCGGTGGCAAGTGCTATCCGCGAGATGATTTTATTAGCTTAGTCGATTACATAGAAAGAGAAGCAGGGATCGGAATTCTGCGAGAATAATAGGGGACGTTGTAACTAGAACGCATAAACATGGAAGATTTTAATTTCATCACCCCTCTAGGACTATTTGCAGGAGTCCTGACAACGATCGCATATTTACCCCAGTTGATCAAAACCTGGAAAACGAAATCAGCTCACGATCTTTCTTGGAGTATGCTCATCGTTTTATGTACGGGAATCATTCTGTGGTTGATCTACGGCTTCTACGTACACGATATTCCTATCATCGCCGCCAACATCGTAACATTTATTTTTGCTGGAATGATTTTGATGCTGAAGATTCGCTATAAATCCGATCCTAGCGAAGAGAATTAACTTTGTCCAAATGTACCTCATAACCAATGTAGAGACGCACGATATAACGTCTCTACAAATTTTTCCACATAACTACCAACGCTGCTACACCTACAACAGTCATTAATCCTGCTGGCATGAATTTGCGTGTTTTTATCAGACGAGTAGTAAAAATAATAACTAATATTACTGTAACTATAGCAGCTAACCCGAGACCCCAGACCTGACCGAAAGAGCGCGCAACTCCTCCCAGAATCAGCAATAAACCGCTAGCAGTACCAGAAACCAGCGAAGCCTTACTCTGAGCTTGCTTATAGCCAATCGCGCCGCCAACTATGGCTAAAATCCCATACGCGATCGCCGCAACCACACCTGGATTCATTACCTGAAGATTCGTTCAATAATTTAACTATTATTTCATTTTGTCAAACATACAAACGTATATTTTTGTATCCCAGAGCAATTTACCATCTGTCAAGAATTTGCCATAAATTCTCCCAGAATCTAGTAGCGATCCTCCTCAAATTTACTTGGTAAATCTTTTCATTTAGCACGATTCTCAGCTAACAGGAAAAATTCGATTGCCAACTAATGCTAATTGCTGCACATTCTCATTATGAGAATTTTCATCTGCATTAAAATGCTTGTCAATCAATTCTGCAACCTGCTTGGTTTGTACGCGGGTATATCTAGTTTTATCGGGCATCACCACGACGTTTGGTCCAGCTTTGCACTGTTTAAGGCAACCAGTAGCTTTAATTTCTACTTCATTTTCCAAACCGCGCTCGTTCAAAGAGGCTTCTAATGCTTTACAAACTCCGTTTGCGCCCCGTTTCACGCAATCAGACTTCTGACACACTAAAATACTAGCTTTTGCTTTGGTTTGTCGTTTAACAGGCGTAGCAGGAGTCATAGCTGACGGTTGGAGATCGATCGCGATCACTCGTTCTGCCTTTAATTTGAGCGAATCTTTCTTATAGTCAAACTTTCTCTCACCAAAAATTTGTACTAAATCCCCTGGATTAAGGTTTAATTCCATAGATGAACGCAGATACTTGGGGAGTTTGACCCGATATTCACCTTCCACAGTGCTAATTTGCAAATATTTGCGCTTATAGCCATCTTCTAATTCAAATCTGAGAAATTTTCCCTCTAAGCTAAAAGCCGATACTTCTTTACCAAAGCGAATACTCATTGCTTTATCACCTTCGGATGAACGACAACCAATGCTCGATCTACGGTTTTACCAGCACTGTTTTAACCACCACACCAAATCTTGGCGAGATGCAGTGAATTGTCTCAAAACACTATTTAATTGAACTGCCGTTGTGGGATCGGCTATCTCAACTGTTAATGGCTGTCCGGCATCGCACCAACAAGGAATCTCTAACTCTTGTAAACGTTGATACACCTGCCATCTATCTGCCCATTTCACTTCCACAATTTCTCTAACTTCCGGTTCGCAACCTAACGGTTTCAACCCCATACCCTCCGACGCTCAAATTACATTTCGTCATCTTATTGCCGTGACTAGCCCGTGCTAGCTGCCGACAGTTTAACTTTACCCAATAGCATACTCTAAATGCAAATAATTCTCATGATATTTGCAAAAAATTTTCTTTAATAATGGGTTGTCTCAGCAGTCAAAAGCACTGAAAAACATAGCGATCGCGCTGTTTGAAGCTTGACGGGAGAGCGATAATGAAAGTGGCAGTGAGTTATCGATAACAGGATCACAACCAGCCAAGAGAGGAGAACCATGTCTGAGGCAACAATTCTACGGAACTTCGGTCAGGTATACGACAACCCTATTCTGCTCGATCGCAGTGTCACCACTCCTGTTTGCGAAGGATTAAATATTGCTCTTGCTAGCTTTCAGGGTTTGTACCTGCAATATCAAAAACATCATTTTGTTGTTGAGGGTGCAGAATTCTATATGCTGCACCAGTATTTCAGCGAAAGCTATGAAGAAGTCCAGGGACACGTTCACGATGTTGGCGAACGTTTAGATGGACTGGGTGGCGTACCCGTAGCTAGTTTTAGCCAACTCGCCCAGATGTGCTGCTTCGAGCCAGAACCAGACGGTGTTTTTGCTTGCCGTCAAATGGTAGAACACGATCTAGCGGCAGAACAGGCAATTATTGGGTTGATCCGTCGTCAAGCCGCTCAAGCAGAAAGTTTAGGCGATCGCGCTACCCGTTACTTATACGAGAAAATCCTACTCGAAACCGAAGAAAGAGCATATCACTTAGGGCATTTCCTCGCCCACGATAGCCTAACGCTAGGTTTTATGGGGAACGGCTCTAGGTAGGGGCGAGGAGTGAGGAGTGAGGGATGAGTGGTGTGGGAAGTGTGGGGTGTAGTGAGTGGTTAGTCATAACTACTGTCTTCACCGATCGCTGGTCACTGGTCACTGGTCACTGGTCACTGGTCACTGATAACTGCTCCCTACTCCCTGCTCCCTGACATACTTCAACCTAAGTCACTCAAAACGCAAAATATTAAAACATTTACTGTTTTTTGTCTCCTCTGATGCATTTATTAGTCAAATTACTAGTTAACTTTGACTAAAAAATGCGACTTTTGTGTGCGTGAAACAGTTTAACTTTGGAGTGCGAGCGCCCTGTGAGGGCAAGTCGCGGAGCTAACTCAGCTCTCAAGCTGAGACAGAAAATGCAGGCAGTGACAGTTTCCTCTCAGAAATGTTACAATTATTCATAGTGTAAAATGTTAATCTTAAGCGATCCAATGACTGATTGGAGGGTAGTAAAGCTGCTCTACTCGTAGAGACAGCTCTAAAATTAAATTTCTGCGAACAACTAGATGTTGTCCAATTCGTGTAACACTATAGCCTTCTGCTGTCTGGATATGTAACAGAAAAAGCTTGTCTCATCAGCAGAGGGCTTGGTAGTGAAATAAGTGTTACTCTTTTATTTCCACACAGCTGCTTACTACTGATAAAGAAACATAGCGCCATGAAAACCGCTCAGACAACCACTGACCTTGTACGTACTTACTTGCGTGAGATTGGTCGTGTTCCATTACTGACCCACGAGCAGGAGATTGTATATGGCAAGCAAGTGCAGCGACTCAGCAGCCTGTACGCGCTCCAAGAAGAGTTAGTTGCAAAGCTGGGGCGCGAACCAACCCTAGAAGAGTGGAGTGAAGCAGCGCGATTAGATAAAACAGCCTTATCTACAGCGATCGCCGAAGGAGAAATTGCTAAGCGCAGAATGGTAGAAGCTAACCTGCGACTAGTCGTCTCCGTCGCTAAAAAGTACATCAAGCGTAACGTAGACTTATTGGATTTGATCCAAGAAGGGACGATTGGGATGCAGCGGGGTGTAGAGAAGTTTGACCCCACTAAAGGTTATAGATTTTCTACTTATGCTTATTGGTGGATTCGGCAAGCAATCACACGGGCGATCGCTGAAAAAGGACGAACCATTCGCCTACCGATTCACATTACAGAAAAATTAAACAAAATCAAAAAAGCACAGCGTCAACTCTCTCAAAATCTAGGACGCGCCCCAAGTATTGTAGAGTTAGCTACAGCACTAGAACTCACGCCCAAACAGGTACGCGAGTATTTAGAAAGAGCGCGACTACCACTATCGTTAGATTTGCGGGTAGGAGACAACCAAGATACAGAATTGGGCGAACTATTAGAAGATACGAGTCTCTCCCCAGAAGAATTCGTGACTGAGTCCTGCTTATCTACCGATATTGAGAAGCTGATGGCAGATTTGACTCCACAGCAACGGGAGGTTTTATCATTGCGTTTCGGCTTAGCTGACGGACAAGCAATGACGTTAGCCAAGATTGGCGATCGCCTCAATATCAGCCGCGAACGGGTACGCCAAATCGAGCGCGAAGCCCTCACCAAGCTCCGCAAGCGTAAAGCAGACCTCGATCAGTATTTGGCTAGCTAGGGAGTCGGGAGTCGGGAGAAGAGAGAGTCGCTCAGATGTAGGGCGTAGACACCCGAAGGGTGGCTTCTCGGAGAATAGCCCTTCTCGTAGCCCGAAGGGCTTGCCGAAGGCTAGAATGGGAGAGTTGCCCAGCTGAGGGAGAAAAAAATTTAAAATCTCCACACCCCACACCCTACACCCTACACCCCACACCCGATTTATTACTAGTCACTGATAACTGTCAACTACAAATTACCCATTACCAACGACCAAGCACCGATAACCTCCGTTGTGGAGCAACAACCCTCCAAATTTAGTTCGGTTTTGCCACCTATCATATCCGCGCCTACCTGTTACATTAAATTTACATAAAGACGCTATTTGTCGGCTAAATTGTAAACAACACTAACAGCCAGTCGATCGGTTACAATTTGGCAACCGAACTGTAAGGGAGGTCATCAGTGAACGACTCATCACATCAAGTTTCCGAGTTTTTCCCAGGAGAATCAAAGGACAGCGATTCCTTATGGCAATACGTCCAGTCGCTAAGTCCAGAGGCTATTACTCAGCTATCCAAGCCTAGCTCTACTGAAGTATTACAGATGATCGAGCGTAATATCATCGGTATGTTAGGTAGTTTACCTGGAGAAAATTTCGGTATAACGATTACAACTAACCGTGAAAGTTTGGGTAGATTACTCGCTTCAGCAATGATTAGTGGTTATTTCTTACGCAATGCCGAACAACGCATGATGTTTGAAAAGTCCTTAGAAGCAACGGAAGTCATCGGGACAGAGCAGGAATAAGTAAAACAAACCGTCCATGACTTCAAAACCCATTTCAATTCCGCATAAAATTATCGGCGTGGGCGTTCTGTGGAACGCTCAACAACAAATTTTAATCGATCGCCGTCGCCCAGAGGGGGCAATGGGCGGATTGTGGGAATTCCCCGGCGGAAAATTGGAGCCAGGAGAGACGGTAGAAGAATGCATCAAGCGCGAACTGATGGAAGAGTTAGGGGTAGAAGTTGCAGTCGGCGATCGCCTCATCACTATCGAACACGACTACTCTCACTTGCGCGTAACGCTAGCAGTACACCACTGTCATTATTTGAGTGGAGTTCCTCAGCCGATCGAGTGTGCGGAGATCCGTTGGGTAACTCTAGATGAAATCGAACAATACAATTTTCCTGCCGCTAACGTGCAGATTATTGCTGCAATAAAAAATTATAAATAATGAGTAGGGGCGCACACGTGTGCGCTCCTACTCACTATAAAGAATAAACCGGCAGCGTGAAATGGAAACAACTGCCTCCATTGGGGGCTGAGTCTACCCAAATTTGCCCGTAGTGCGCTCTAATAATCCGTTGACATAAAGCTAAACCGATACCATAACCATCTTTAGCTTCATCGCGCTTGAGGCGAAACCGCTCTTCAAAGATGCGATCGTAATTTTC
>NZ_JBOFLP010000081.1:0-9390 GCF_051657925.1 Chroococcidiopsis sp. | reverse complement strand
TACTCTTTTCTAGGTTCGGTCGCCTTGCAGAACCGCTTTTCAGCTCGTCTCTCTTCCGGCGCTTTATTAATCTAACTAATCCCTCTAGCTCTTGTCAACTAGTTGGACAAAACTTTTTTGGCTTTCTCTCCCTCCCCCCCCTCCACACACCGGTTTGAAGAATTATTGAGGATTACTGCTTGACTCCCTGAGTAGTCCCTGCCCAACCGTGGGAGATTTGCGGTCGCGCTACAGTGTCAGGAAACATGGACTGGAAAGCAGAATCGCGATCGCCCAAACTTTCGTAGAAGAAGAAAGATACTCCCGCAAATCCTCGATTACGAGCTGCTTGAACCTGCTGTTCAATCCGCTTTATAGGAGTAGGACGCTTTTTCAAACCTGCCAATATACCGATACTGACAGGAATACGGCTACTGACTGCTTTGATTTCTGGATGCTCTATTTCTTTCACGAAAGTTTTCAAATCGTCTCGATAGACTTGTAAGACAACTTCCTCTACCAAACCCTTTTTTTCCCAAGTACGCCAATCTTGTAGAGACGTGTTATAGGCGTATTCGTGAGCATTTGGCGCTAGAGTCACGAGACAATCAGGTCTGCGAGTTTTGACCGCTTGATAAATTTGGGTCATTAACTGCGTAATTTTATTAGCACGCCAGCGCATCCACTGCGGATGACGAGGATTGGCAGGCGGCTTCTTACCGCCATTTTCCCGCTGGTAGAGTCGGGTAGTAAACGTGTCATAGCCTAAGTCAATAGGCAAACTGAAGTGATCGTCGATTTGGATACCGTCTATGTCGTACTTCGAGACAATCTCGGCAACTAAGTTGACGATAAATCGTTGCACCATTGGATGAAAGGGATTAAGCCAAACTTGGTTATATTTATTTCCTTTAGAAATTCGGCGGGAGTTGCGGCGATAGGTAATCCAGTCTGGATGACGGCGGATGAGATCGGAATTGGCGGGTGCTTTTAACCCAAATTCAAACCAGGGAATAACGCTCAGTCCTTGCTTGTGACTCTGTTGGACAATTTCGGCTAAAACATCTCTTCCTTTCAGCTTCGGATTGGGATCGAGCGATCTCCCAATTGTACGTTCTGCTACAGAGCTGGGATAGAGAGTATAGCCGCGATTCCAAACGGTAGGATAAACCGTGTTGAAGTTTAATTTTGCCAATCGTTGTAAAGCTTTGCTCAAGCGATCGCGGGAAAACAAAACATCGCTGTCAACATTGGTCAACCACACTCCCCGCACTTCAGTTTCTACAGGGTGAGGCTGAGATGCTACTTGTAGCGGTAGGTGTAGTAGCAAGACGATCGCCATACATAGACTGAATAAAGTCATAAACCAAGCTTGACGCTTACCCTTCACCAGTAATCCGTCCTTTTGAGAATTTGTTGGCAGTGGATTCGATCGTCGCACATCTCTTTTGTCAGCGGAAGATTGTCAAATTTCATATAGACTCGCAACCGATTGTAAAGAGTTAAGTTAACGAGTTTGTCGTAAGGGGTCACAGCCGTGCGCCTCTACCACTCTTTCTAGCTATGTGTCATAATCCAGCCTGGATGTTATGTCTGAGGAAGTAACTGATGGCATACGAATTAGAAAAACAGGTGGCGATCGCATCTGTAATCCGAGCAATCAAACTCTGCACGCAAATTCAGAGCGATTGCCTTGTTACTGCAATAGAAAAGCCAGATTTTAGTCCAGTCACAATTGCAGATTTAGGCGCTCAGGCAATTATCTGTCAGGCGATCGCGGCAGCTTTTCCTCAAGATGCAGTTGTAGGGGAAGAAGATGCAAAGTTGCTGCGCCAACCGCATATGTCTGAGCAACTGGAACAAATCACATCTTACGTGCGGGTACATATTCCAGAAACATCTGCTGAGACTATCTTGGAGTGGATCGATCGCGGTAACGGTCAAGTAGGCGATCGCTTTTGGACTCTAGATCCAATTGACGGGACAAAAGGATTTTTACGCAGCGATCAATATGCGATTGCCCTAGCTTTGATTGAAGATGGAGAAGTCAAGCTAGGGGTGATGGGTTGTCCAGCATTACCACTAGACTTGAATCAGCCACAAGGCGAACGGGGAGTTTTATTTGTAGCTGTTAGGGGACAGGGAACAACTCAACTCGCTTTAAATAATGGAGTTGCTCAGCCAATTTTAGGGGCGAGAACCGCGAACAAAAGCAATTTCCGTTCGACGGAGAGTGTAGAGTCAAGACATGGTAATTTGCCTTTACAACGAGCGATCGCGCAAGCAGTTGGCATGACTCCCGAGCCACTCTCGATCGATAGCATGGCGAAATATGCTGTAGTTGCTAGGGGTGAAGCTGCTCTTTATTTACGACTGCCTTGGGCAGAATATCCCGATTACCGCGAAAATATATGGGATCATGCCGCAGGAGCAATCGTTTTAGAAGAGGCTGGTGGTCGTGTTTCAGATATGTATGGTAAGCCTTTGGAGTTTGCTGCTAATGCTAAGATGCTCAATAATCGGGGCATTATTGCTAGTAGTAGCGATATATATGATGCCGTGTTGGATGCACTGCGACAGAAAGTCTAAGTCAATTTAAAGCTTGTGAGTATTAGGTTAACAGTCGAACATTTGCGGCTGATTTGTAGCCACGCAGAAAGTACTTATCCACATGAGTGCTGCGGCTTATTGCTGGGTAAGTTGAGTCAGAATGACAAAATTTTAGTAGAGGCGATCGCCACTGAAAATGTTTGGAATCCAACAGCTGCCGCAGATTTTCAAGCGATCGAGCCAAATCTGAATTTAGGCACGCAGAAGAATACTTACTATACGATCGCCCCAGAAGTGATGTTGAAAGTGCAAAAAGAGGCACGCGATCGCCAACTTGATATTATTGGAGTTTATCATTCCCATCCAAATCATCCCGCAATCCCGTCAGAATTCGATCGCCTCTGTGCGTGGCAAACCTATTCGTATATCATTGTTTCAGTTCTCCAAGGCAAGGCTGGAGAGGTATTGAGTTGGAGCCTTGACGATAACCATCAGTTCCAACCAGAAGAGATTGTCGTAGAAAGATTAATTTAGCGATCGCAAATTTAAGCACCAAAATTTAAGAATTGTATCGCGATCGGATCGAGTGTTTTTCCATTTAAGATACGATGTAGGGTCTGTCTGCATTCAAGATAGATTCCATCTCCCCATCACCCCCTCATGATGGTAATCAACCGGAGACGATGTTAATCCGCTCCTTCCCATCAAACTGTTATGCTCAATCCCAATTTGGATGAAATCCAACTCTCACAAGAAGAATACGAACGTTTTTCCCGCCACTTGATTTTGCCGGAAGTCGGTCTAGAAGGACAAAAGCGTTTGAAAGCCGCCAGCGTACTGTGTATCGGTACGGGAGGTTTGGGCGCACCTCTGTTGCTGTACTTGGCAGCGGCGGGGATCGGACGTATCGGTATTGTCGATTTCGATATCGTCGATCGCTCTAATTTACAACGTCAGGTGATTCACGGCACATCTTGGGTTGGTAAACCGAAGATTGAATCTGCCAAAGAGCGAATTCTAGAGATTAACCCTCATTGTCAGGTTGACCTTTATGAAACGCGCTTGAGTTCGGAAAATGCGCTAGAAATCCTCAAACCTTATGATATCGTCGCTGATGGAACTGACAATTTTCCCACGCGGTATTTGGTAAACGATGCTTGCGTGTTGTTAGATAAACCCAATGTTTATGGTTCCATTTTCCGATTTGAAGGACAAGCGACTGTATTTAACTATAGAGGTGGTCCCAACTACCGCGATTTATATCCCGAACCCCCACCCCCTGGAATGGTTCCTTCCTGTGCTGAAGGTGGGGTACTGGGAGTGCTGTGTGGCATTATTGGTACAATTCAGGCAACGGAAACTGTCAAAATCATTTTGGGTAAAGGAACGACTTTGAGCGGGCGTTTGTTACTATACAATGCCCTCGATATGAAGTTCCGAGAGTTGAAGTTGCGTCCCAATCCCGTGCGTCCGGTAATTGAAAAGTTGGTAGATTACGAACAATTCTGTGGGATTCCCCAAGCGAAAGCAGAGGAGGCAAAACAGCAGATGGATATTCAAGAAATGACGGTACAGGAGTTGAAGCAGTTACTCGATAGCGGCGCTGATGATTTCGTGCTGTTAGATGTGCGTAACCCGCACGAATATGAAATCGCTAAGATTCCTGGTTCGGTATTAGTGCCTTTACCAGACATTGAAAATGGTGAAGGTGTCGAGAAGGTAAAAGAAATACTCAACGGTCATCGGTTAATTGCTCATTGTAAAGCAGGATTGCGATCGGCTAAGGCTTTGGGTATTTTGAAGCAAGCTGGGATTGAAGGGACAAATGTGAAGGGTGGAATTACTGCCTGGAGTCAGGAAATCGATCCCTCCGTACCTCAGTATTAGATCCCCCCTGCCCCCCTTAACAAGGGGGGAGATCCGTTTCGGTAGGTCACAAAAAAGTAGAGACATTACGTTCATGTCTCTACTTGAAGAACTACCTATGTTCGACGTGCTATCAAACTACGGCTGAGGCTGGCTGACTTAGTGCTTGCTTTAAGACTTCTGCCTTGTCGGTTTTTTCCCAAGGCAAGTCTAAGTCGTTTCGTCCCAAATGTCCGTAGGCAGCAACATCTTGATAGAAGCGACCACCTCTTTCAGCTGGTAAGTTACGCAGGTTAAAGGCGTGGATAATACCAGCCGGACGGAGTTCAAAATTTTGTTGGACTAACTCCAGCAAAACGTCTTCGTCAATTTTGCCAGTGCCGAATGTTTCTACTAAAATGCTAACGGGTCGCGCTACACCGATCGCATAGCTTAATTGCACTTCGCACTTGTCAGCTAATCCGGCAGCTACAATATTTTTCGCCACGTAGCGGCAAGCATAAGCTGCGCTGCGGTCTACTTTAGTGGGGTCTTTACCAGAAAAAGCGCCGCCACCATGCCGTGAGTATCCACCGTAGGTATCGACAATAATTTTACGTCCAGTTAAGCCAGAATCGCCTTGGGGACCGCCAATTACAAACTTGCCCGTAGGGTTGACTAGAAAGCGGGTTTGTGCATCTGGTTTGACCTCAATATCGGCAAAAACTGGCTCTACAACTGCAGACCAAAGATCTTCTTTAATCTTGGCTTGCACTGCTTTTTCGTCGGTAATGTCACCAATCGTTGGTGCGTGCTGAGTCGAGATCAGAATTGTATCAATTCCTACAGGTCGTCCGTCTTCATAGGCAATGGTGACTTGAGTTTTGCCATCAGGACGCAAGTACGCCAATTGACCGGTTTTCCGTACTGCGGCTAGACGGCGAGAAATGCGGTGGGCAAGACTGATAGGCAGAGGCATCAGTTCGGGGGTTTCGTTACAAGCGAAACCAAACATGATCCCTTGGTCGCCCGCACCAGTAGAATCAAATAATTCTTCGCTCGACTGTTCGCGGGTTTCTTGAGCTGTATTTACCCCTTGAGCAATATCAGCCGACTGTTCGTCTAGGGCAACTAGTACGGAACAGCTATTAGAACAGAAGCCATTCACAGCATCGGTATAGCCAATTTCAGCAATTTTTTGTCTGGCTAAGTTAACATAATTAACTTGAGCTTTGCTAGTAATTTCACCAGTAATTAATACTAGTCCAGTGTTAACGACTACTTCTGCTGCGACTCGGCTGCTGGGGTCTTGTGCCAATAATGCATCTAAGATAGTGTCAGAAATTTGATCGCAGATTTTATCGGGATGACCTTCGGTAACTGATTCTGAGGAAAATAGGTAGCGACGAGACAAAGGCAGTTCCTCCTTGGAGTTGCTGAATATTGAGTAAGTTTGCTTTGAGTGTAGCTATGTCAATCGGCGATCGCCGCCGTTTTACCACTATTTACAATTAATTATTGTGTGGACGCTATCCCCTCAGCGATTAGAAGCTAGATAGACGGTGTGTATTTTAGCCTATCTTAAACAAGTCAGTTTGTAAAAATTTTAGTAGGAAATTTGCCATCTTAACGGAACAGGTGTATTAAGTCTGTGTAAAGTTCGATCGTTTCACAGCTAACCTAAAATGCGCTTAAGTAAGGGTAATTTTCCGCGATAGGGAGGATAGCGTAAATTAATCTCGATCGCCAGAGAACGGTACAGTACGCTCTTGTAGTGCGAAAATGTATCAAAACTAGCTTTGCCGTGATATTTTCCCATGCCACTACTACCCACTCCACCAAAGGGTAAGGCGGGAACGACAAATTGCAATACGGTGTCGTTGATGCAGGCGCTACCAGAGGAAGTTTCTTCTAAAACGCGCTTTTGCAGGTTTCTGTCACGGGAAAAGAGGTATAAAGCCAACGGTTTCGATCCTTGATTAACGATCGCGATCGCCTCAGATATATCTTGGTAAGTCACGACTGGTAAAATGGGACCAAAAATTTCTGACTGCATTGCTGGTACGTCTAGGGAGGCTAACTCAATGACAGTGGGTGCAATGTAGCGTGACTCGGCATCGGTTTCTCCCCCAAAAACTATCTTGCCATCCGCGAGCAAGGCAACTAAGCGGTCGAATTGTTCGCGATCGATAATTCTGCCATAATCGGGGCTATTTGCGGGTTGCGCGCCGTAAAATTCAGCGATGCATTTTTGAATTTTCTCGATGAATTGTTGTTTAATTGCTTCCGGGACTAAAAGATAGTCGGGGGCAATACAACTTTGTCCAGCATTGATAAATTTTCCCCAAGTAATTCGCCTTGCAGCATACTCAAGATTAATATCGGTATCGACAATACAAGGACTTTTACCACCTAGTTCTAAAGTCACTGGAGTTAAGTACTTTGCTGCCGCTTCCATCACAATTCTACCTACGTTTGTACCACCAGTAAAAAATATATGATCGAATTTTTCTGTTAATAGTTTTTGACTAGTTTCGACTCCGCCTTCTACCACTGAAATATATGTGGGATCGAAATATTTTTGTAGCATTTTAGCTAAGACCTTAGCAACGTGAGTAGCGATTTCTGATGGTTTAATAATCGTACAGTTACCCGCTGCGATCGCACCTACAAGTGGAGTAATAGCTAACTGCAATGGATAATTCCACGGACTGATAATTAAGACAAGTCCTAACGGTTCTGGATAGATTTTGCCAGCACCAGGTTGTTGCTCTACAGGAACGGCAGCTTTATGAGGTTTTAGCCACTTTTTCAGATGTTTGACGGCGTAGTCGATCTCTTTCTTAACTACGGTAATTTCTGTTAAGTATATTTCAACAACTGGTTTATGGAGATCTGCTTGTAACGCCTCGTTAATAGCGATTTCGTACTCAACTATCGCCTGTTTGAGGATTTTTAGCTGGGCAAGCCGAAAGTCTATCGATCTCGTTTTACCAGTTTGAAAAAATTCTCTTTGTTGGCATACTAAAGTAGAGTAATTCATAGTTTTTCTTAATTCCACTACACTTTGATAGTGAAGTGCTTGCAATAGCGGCTGCGATCTTGATACAATTTATTTCATAATGGAAATATTATAATTTTTTTCAAATTTAAATTATATTCTCATTATTAAACAAGAACACTTTACTACAAGTAGCTTTTTAGAGCAAGTCGCAACAGCGATCGCTTCTCATAAAATCAATTGCAGAAAAGTTTAGCTCAATGCGAGCGATCGCCCTTGCAAATGACGAATGATGAATGACAAACAACAAGCAAATCTAATTCATCATAGGTAAGCTAACCCTAAAAGTACTACCTTTTCCAAGTTCGGAATCAACTTGTAGCGTACCTTGATGGGCTTCGACAATGCGGCGTGATAAATACAGTCCTAAGCCACTGCCGGATCGCCTGTGGCTACCTTGGCGAAATCGTTGAAACAAAGTCTCTCTATCTTCCAAGGAAATACCGGAACCCGTATCAATAACATCTACTTGTAAATAAGAGTCAGGATTGGCAGACACGCAAACGGTAACGGAACCTTTATCGGTAAATTTGAGGGCGTTGCCCACCAGATTAGTGAAGAGACGATGCAATTCCAAGCGATCGCCGGAAACTTTAACAGATGGAATAGGTTGCTGTTGTTGTAACTGGAGCGATACACCTTTATCTTGCGCCAGAGGAGATAGTTCTTTTACGATATCTTCTAACAAATTTTGCAAGTCTACTGGAAAGAATGCCAAGGTCTTGCGCCCAGCCTCAAAACGATAGACTTCCAACAGCGTATTGACCATTTGCAGCAGGTTTTGATTGCTGCGAATCATCGTTGCGATCGCTTCATGGATCGGCGGCGATAACTCTCCTAACGCCCCTTGCGCGAGAAGTACGAGCATTCGGTCGGCAGCAACAAGGGGAGTGCGAAGGTCGTGCGTTAAACGAGAGACAAAATCTTCTCTTTGACGGGCAATTTCATCGCGTTCGTCTACGCTGTGCTTCAACCGCAATAGCGATCGCACTCTTGCCAAAAGTTCTTCAACTTCGACAGGCTTGCGAATAAAATCGTCTGCACCCGTATCCAAACCTTTAGCAACACTAGGTTGGTCGTAAGCAGTAATCAGTAAAATTGGAATGAAAGGTAGTTTGGCATTTTGCCGGAGGCGCTGAGTCACCTCAAACCCATCCATTCCTGGCATCATGACATCAAGCAGAACGAGATGAGGCGGTGATTTTTCAACTTCTGCTATTGCAGTGGGACCGTCTTCTGCCGTAGTAATTGTGTATCCTTCTTCCTCCAAAATCGTTTGAATTAGGAACACGTTATCGGGAGAGTCGTCAACCACGAGGATTCGATCGGCTTTGGAGGATGGAATAGTCATGAAATCCGCACGCTGCTCATAAATGAAGATTTTAATATTTTCTAAATATCTATTCGTTGGTATTATTCTTCCTTGTCGTTACAAAATTAACCTCTTACTCAAGAGAGAATGTTTCTCCAACTACAGATCGTTACATTTTTCGGCAATGTTCGATCGCGGTAGCAAATTCACCTGCCGATCGAGCAATTGATGCAAAAAGTTTGCTTCGGCAGATAGATAACAATCTGAAATAGTTAGCATCAGCGATCGTTATGAAAGAGCTTAAAACAAAAAATATCTTTGTGCCATTGGTAGGATGGTAGCTGGTTCGCAAGTGAGAAGTTCTCCATCTGCCCTAACTTCGTAGGTTTCAGGATCGACTTCGATGCGAGGTAGGGCATCGTTTAATTTTAAATCTTGCTTACCGATTTGACGGGTTTGTGAGACAGCAACAGCAGGTTTTTGTAAACCTAACCGAGAAGGAATTTCTTGTTCTAGGGCAATTTGAGAAACAAAAGTCAAGGATGTTGCCGCGATCGCACCACCGAAGCTACCGAACATGGGACGCATGTGAACTGGTTGGGGAGTGGGAATACTAGCGTTAGCATCACCCATTTGCGACCAA
>NZ_JBOFLP010000080.1:0-8010 GCF_051657925.1 Chroococcidiopsis sp. | reverse complement strand
GCGGCAATTTCTCATCTCACTATGAAGAGATTTATCAGGAGGCAAAACAAGACCTATTGTTATATATTTGCGAAAATATCGATAAGTACGATCCAAAACGTGGAGATGTAATGACATGGTGTAATTTTCTGCTCCAACGACGATTCTTTCCAGAAGCAATTCCCAAAGTATTGGATAGCCGCAATATTCAGAGGGCATCTTTATCTGAATTAGATAGTCTTGCTTCACCGGAGGAAACTCCAGACTTAAAAGAAATTATCAATAGCTGTATAGAATCAGATCCAGAAAATTCATATAGAAAAACTTACATCGAAAATTATCCAGAAGCTAATTTCTCAGCTCTATTAAAACTACGACTTGAATCAAAGTCTTGGCAGGAAATTTCCGACAGTTTTGGCATAAAAATTTCCACTCTCAGCAGTTTTTATCAGCGCTGTTTAACCAAGTTCGCCCCAAAAATCCAAGAGCATCTTCGAGAAAATCTCGAAGATATTTAATCTCTACCACAGCAGCATAGCCATGACGAAAGAATTATTAGTAGTTTCAACTTTCAATGTTCCTCTAAGTATAAAAGCATACCAGATAGCGGAACAGTTTTGGCAACAACATCGCGATCGCGCCAAAGCGAAACAAGTTTACCTCAATACTCTAGCAGTATCTGCCGTTGATTTCTACCTGCGTTGCCTGGGAATAAAGACGGATTGGGCAGCTAGTTGTAGTCGCAACCTAGTGTTTCAAGCATTAATGGATGTTGCCGATCTAGAAATTCCTCACTTGGGTAAGCTGGAGTGTCGTCCGGTGCTGCCTCAAGCAGATGTTATCTACATTCCGCCAGAGGTTTGGTCAGAGCGGATTGGCTACGTAGCCGTACAGCTTGACGATTCGCTACAAGAAGCCACATTGCTGGGATTTACTACCACAGTACCAGAAAGTGGCGAAGTGGAGATCGCGCAGTTGCAGGCGATCGCCGATTTACCAGCACACTTACAGCAGATCGGGCAAGCAAAACAAAGTCAATTACAGGTACTCGGTCAATGGTTTGAGAAACAGTTTGAAAACGGTTGGCAGTCTTTAGAAACACTATTAGCTACAGATCGTCAAACTCTAGCCTTGAGACACGATCGTACCTCCCACTTATCTGAAAATAGTGTCAAAGGAGTCAAGCTGCTCGATCTGGGTCTACAAATCGGCAACCAATTCCTAGCGTTACTGATTACAATCGCGCCAGAAAGCGATGGGCAAGTCGGTATTATGGTACAAGTACATCCAACGGGCAAAGAAAATTATCTGCCACTAGATCTTGGTTTAGCTTTACTGAGTGAATCTGGAGTCACGCTGCAATCAGTGCAACCTCGCGATCGCGATAACTACATTCAGCTAAAACGGTTTCGGGGCAGATCGGGAGAATGTTTTAAAATTCAAGTAGCTTGCAGTGAGATCGTCGTGACCGAAAACTTTATCATCTAAATCGCTGGTTGTCAGAGGTAATGAGTAAGTTAGTCGTCTTAAGCTTGGGCAATGGTGACTTACATCACGGTTTTTCCACCGTCACAGCAAAGCTTAGGGAAGAAGGCGATGCTCATCATAAGCAGTTTTGTGGTAGTTTACCAGCAGCGCCAGAGATTATAGAACTCTATAGAAATTGGCGGTTGGTGTACTTAGCACTTTGTCAACGTTTAGAGTTAAATTCTCGAATCGAAATCGAAGCTGGAGGTATAACTAACGTTTCCGAAATTGAGTTTAGAGATTTATGCCAGCAATTACCAGGTAAAATTAATAGCTGGCTAAACTTTGAGCCTTTTCGTCATATCGAGCGGCAATTACGCACGCAATTAGACCCAGCCGAAGAAATTCGCGTCATTATTGAAACTAACGATCGCTTACTACAACAACTGCCTTGGCATTTATGGCAATTCTGTGAAGACTACCCGAAAGCAGAAATCGCTCTAAGTGGTTTAGAGTACAAACGAAAAAAGAGGGTGTCGACAAAAATATCCAAAGCTAAAGTCAGAATTTTAGCAATTTTTGGCAATAGCAAAGGAATCGATCTAGAGCCAGATCGGCTGATTTTAAAGCAGTTATCCGAACTGGCAGAGATCGAGTTTTTAGTAGAGCCGCCCCTAGAAGATTTACACGATTGTTTAAGGCAGAACTGGGATATTCTCTTTTTTGCGGGTCATAGTTCTAGTCAAGCACAAGGCTCGATCCAGCTAAATCAGACAGATAGCTTAACGCTCGATCGATTAAAATATGCCCTCAGAAAAGCGATTGGAAATGGTTTGAAACTAGCAATTTTCAACTCCTGCGATGGTTTAGGCTTGGCGCGATCGCTAGCAGAGCTGGATATTCCTCAAGTCATTGTCATGCGGGAACCGATCGCGGATGCAGTGGCTCATGAGTTTCTCAAGTATTTTCTCTCGGCTTTTGCGGGGGGGCAAACACTGTATACTGCCGTGCGAGAGGCAAGAGAAAGACTAGAAAAATTAGAGAGCAAATATCCTTGTGCGACTTGGCTACCTACGATCTATCAAAATCAAGCCGAACCACTGACGGCTTGGAGAGATTGGTGCGCTCCACAGGAAGTTAGTTCTGTGGTTGAGAGCGATCGAGCGATTGGCGCGATCGCGCATAAATTAGGAAGAGTACTCTTGACAAGTGTAGCGATCGCCGGTTTGGTGGTAGGAGCCCGGCAATTAGGTATACTACAAACCTGGGAGTTACAAGCTTTCGATCTGGGTTTGCGTCTGCGATCGCGTGAAGCACCAGATCCGCGCCTCCTGATCGTGAAAGTCACCGAAGCAGACGTGCACAAACAAAAGCTAAACGAGAAGCGAAGTCTATCAGATGCCGCACTCGCACGGCTGCTAGAAAAACTCCGACCGCACCAGCCGCAAGTTATCGGATTAGATATCTACCGCGATTTTCCAGTCAACCCCAACCAGGCAAAACTAGCCAATTATTTACAGGACGATCGCTTCATTGCTATATGCGAAGTTGAGCGGGCAAAAGAAGATTATCCAGGGATTAGTTCTCCGCCGGAGATCCCAAAAAACCGCCTCGGCTTTAGCGATCTCCCAGTCGATAGCGATCGGGTCATTCGTCGCCAGCTACTATTTATGGATATCAATCCTAAGTCTGCTTGTGTAACGAACGAATCTTTCAGTTTCCGAGTCGCACGACTTTATTTAGGTACTAAAGGTATTCAACCTCAACGAAATTCGCAACAAAACTGGCAGTTAGGCAGTGTCATCTTGCCGCAACTCGAACCTAGCACTGGCGGCTACCATCAGTTGGATGCACTAGGCTACCAAATCTTACTCAATTACCGTGCCACCGATCCAGTTGCCCAGCAAGTTACTCTCTCCGAAATCCTCAGCGGTTCGCTTGATGCAGAACTACCATTACTAGTTAAGGATCGGATCGTTCTCATTGGTACTACAGCCGAAAGTTTTAAAGATTATCATCCCACGCCTTCCTACAGTACCACTAGCGAGTCTAGGGAATTGCCTGGAGTCGCGATCCACGCTCACATGGTGAGTCAAATTCTGAGTGCGGTTTTGGACGATCGCCCCTTGCTGTGGTGGTTGCCATCCTGGGGTGAAAATCTTTGGATTTGGGGCTGGGCGCTGGTGGGAAGCGTGCTGGGCTGGCGATGGCGATCGCCCTTACAGCTAGGGTTAGTAACCGCTACTGCCCTTGGTATTCTGTCTGGACTTTGTTTTGTACTTTTGCTCAAAGGAGGCTGGCTGCCGCTGATTCCGGCTGCAATCGCCGGAGCGATCGCAACTGTAGTAACTTATAAAGTTACCCAACCCGAACGCAAGTCTTAGTCTTAAATTATCGTGCATTGAAACCGTCATGCTGAAGTTACCTCAACTACCAATCGCGATCGCAATTGCCGTTACTTGGGAATTTGCTAGTTACTCAAGTTACCCCAGGCAAGTTTTAGCACAGCCTGATAGACTAACAAACAACGTTTCTACATTGAAGCGAGCGAAGCAGCAAGAACCCGACTTTTCTGGTTACGGCAGACCAGGGCGCAGAACTGGAGGAGGAAGTCGCAGTCCATGCCCACCTATCGATCCGCCGCTAACTGCCTTGATCCCCGAAACTAATTTAGGCAAAACAGTTGCCGAGCGTCCGAGTTTTTGGTTTTTTGTGCCTTATTCTCCCCGACAAGCACCATCTGGAGAATTTGTGTTGCAGTCAGAACAGGGGAATGACGTTTATCGGACTTCTGTAACGTTGCCTCAAACGCCAGGGATTGTTAGTCTGAGCATCCCGTCACCAGTCACACCTCTAGAAATTAGCAAGTCGTATCGCTGGTACTTCAAGCTTTATTGCGAACCGCAGCAAGGATCTACTCCGATTTTTGTTGAAGGGTGGTTACAGCGGGTAGCACTGACTCCTACACTCAAGAGTCAGTTACTTGCAGCGAAAGCACGGGATTATGCTGTTTATGCCAGCAACGGCATTTGGTACGATGCTTTAACTCATCTAGCCCAACTGCGCCGTACCAATGGGGCGAATACCAAACTTGATGACGAGTGGGCTGGCTTATTAAATGCCAAAGGTGTTGGTTTAGAACAACTTCGGCAACAGCCAATAGTTGGTAGTGCTGAATTGTTATACGAAGTCAGAAGTCAAAAGTCACCGAAGCGATTTTAGATTTGGATTTTGGATTTTGGATTAAATGAAAATCTGAAATCGCGCAATAAATGGTTTACTACCTCTCCATTTATGGAGAAAAAAAGAGAAAATTAGTTATTAAAGCGGATTCTTTATAAGAGAGGTCAATCCAAAATCGCAAATCCAAAATCCAAAATTGCTTGACAAGGTTACGAGCATTTTATGTTGTAACTCACTGGTTATTTATTTTCGTCGTGTTGCTGAATTAGAGGATGAAATGTCATTCTAAGCGACATGAAGTGAAGCGAAGAATCTTGGTAGTTTCATTCCGCATTGCTGCATTCAGCATGACCAACTAAGTTCATACTTCTATTCAGCAATGCCTTATTTCTGCCGTATTGCACCTGGGTTTATCTGTAAAATCAAATTGTAAAGAAATTTTACGAGAACCTCCGTATCGCATAAAAATACACACATCAGCTTGATATATATACGAGGACTCAAAATTATGGCAATCGCCCAGTAAAGTGTGGGAGAAACAGCAGGCTCTCGCCAAGTTTGAGATTCTGAGTCGGGTCTGCACCCCCACATAGCAATAGTACTCGTCACCTGATAAGAATAGCAGTTCGCGCTCACGCATACATTTAAAAGGTGAAATATGAAACTCACATATCGTGGCATGACATACGAGCGTCATCCTTCTAAAGCTTCCGATCGCCCATTCGTTCAAGTTCGCGAACCTGGAGCAGCTTATAACCTCAGTTATCGTGGCGTGACCTATCGCATCGATCCTCAAACCAAAGCTACCCAAGTACCTACAACACTAGTAGGTCATAAATTGATTTATCGGGGCATTACCTATTATAAGTTGATTTATCAGGGCATCATCCTTCACGTCAATAGAAATATTTGAGGAGTCACCGTACTCGCTTAACCAGTAGCTTCTGATACAAACCTCAGTTAAAACACTCACATTGTTTCTCGTAACTCTGTTTAGGAATAGTCAGTAAATCAGGCAAGGGAAATGAATTACAACTCAACTCCACCAGCTCTTGTGAGCGATCGAGAACTTGTAGCTACTGAATCCTCCTCTCCTTGGGGCGAGTCCATCACACGATCGATTAGGTCAACGACTTGCCCAAATACGAGAACAAAAGCTTTATCGCTCTACACACGGAAACAGGTTCGATCTTTACTGCCAAGAGGTATTAGAATTTAGTCGCCATCACACCGATAATTTGATTCAATTTGCCACTTTGACAAACAATTTGCCAAAAATGAGAACGATTCATTCTCAAAATCAGCAAACATGGGCTGTTAGGAAATTTCCCTCAAATACTAACGACAGTCAAAAAAAAGAAATACTTCCAATTATTGTTTGATTGGAGCTAGCAGCTAGGTTCAATTAGGGTACGTCAACTCGTTAAGAATGGTTAGAAAATAGTAGCAATAGTAAGGAGAAAAATGTGAGACTTTATCGAACGATCGCAATGGCTATGCTCATAACGATGGGACTCACTGGTCAGAGCGTTCTGGCAGATAACAAGAGAGCAATTCCCATCGTTGGTTTATGGGAAGGTATCGATCTTGATGATGGCGCGAACCATTTGCGTTCAATTAGGCATAACGAAGATGGGACGTTCAGTTTGACTGGGAATTCTACTTATTTCACGTTGTGCGGCGGTACCGACCGCGACCTCATCATCGGTACAGGAGTCTTTGAGAACGAAGTTCTTAAGGCTAAGTCATCACTTACATGCTTTAACAATGGTTGAACCGTAGAGGGTCTTGAGTCGAACTACGTACTAGATAGGAAAAATGGTACTCTCACAGAGCTAAGGAGCTGGGGAGTGACACCGCCGATCGTTTTCCACCTCACCAGCCCTCAACCTGAGTACTAAATGGGAAAACAGGCTGCTGGGTTGTGTTGTAAAAGCGGTTGGACTCCCGATAGAGATAGTACTTGACCTTCTGTTTCCTCTCCATCGCCATCCAGCTCATGAACCAAAGGTACACCTTCAAGTAGCATCAGTTCCAGTCTGACATCATCTTACTGTGCGTCAGGTGATACTTGCGATATTTCTTAAGTTAGCGCAACCCGCTTCTTAGGGTTGTGTTGCAAAAAGCGGTGTTAAGCAGGTAGTATATTTTCTCGCTCAGAGTTAAATACTACAGATCGTTCAACTATCTACAGATGGGTGATGCGCTACGTGCCAAAATTAGAAAAACGCACTCGCCCTCATCTGAGTTCCCCGAATGATTCGTGGGGAGTCGATGAAACCTATATCAAGGTTAAAGATAAGTGGAAATATTTGTATCGGGCGGTCGATTCGGCTGGCAACACAATTGATTTCATGTTGAGTGCGCGTGTGAGATAGACGTGCAGCAAAACGTTTTTTTCGCAAAGCACTAAAGATGGCTCATACTCACTCGCCACGAGTAATCAACGTCGATACGGTTGATAAAGGGCGCGGGTGTCCCGCGCCCTTTATCAACCTCAAAAATGCAGCTTATCCTATTACTATTAAAGAGTTGAAAGCAGGAGCGATACTACCTTAAGCTTGTGAGTTACGACAAAACAAAGATCTAAATAATCTAGTTAAACAAGACCATAGGTTTATTAAGAAATTAGTTAATCCAGATCTCGGTTTTAAGTCATTTCATCCCGCTAGAAGAACGCCAATTGGGTACGAAACTATGAATTCTATTAGAAAAGGTCAGCTCGTAGAATTGTCCAAGGGAGACATTTTAGATCGAGTGAAATTTATCGCTCAAATCTTTGGAGTGGCTACCTAAATTTAACTGCTTCACTGGAAGAGTCAGTTCTCAAAAACTTTTTGCATCACAACCGCTAAAAGAGCTATTTTTTCAGACAAATTGTAACTAGTTATTTTTCAAACGGTTTAATTTGACAATACCGCGACAGAACCAATACCACTACTAAAACGGAATAAATTTATGCTCGATAAGCCTTATGACCGTCGTCGTTTTCTTCAAAATGCCGCTGTGTTCTCTACTGGTTTAGTCGCCTCACTAACTCATGCTCGTTTTGCGAGTGCTGGATCTAGAAAACATGGAATGGCTTGGTATGACTATATTGTGATTGGTGCTGGCTCGGCGGGCAGTGTCGTTGCCAACCGTCTTACAGAAGACCCTAATACGAGAGTATTGCTGCTCGAAGCGGGCGGTCCTGATACCAAGCCAGAAATTCAAGTTCCCTCAGCGTGGCCTACACTCTTAGGTGAATGGCACTAAGATAAGTTGAAAAGCTTAGCTGATAAGCATTGCAGTCTTCTGTGTTTTGCTGCGGTGAGTGAACGGGTCACGCCAGAGCAGACAATCAGGTGCTGATTATAGGTGCAGTCATGATGCAGAAGTGAG
>NZ_JBOFLP010000079.1:0-24977 GCF_051657925.1 Chroococcidiopsis sp. | reverse complement strand
CGTCTTCCTCTGCCGTAATCCAGCCCAAGTTACGCATTCGGTTCAACACAGTTTCTTGGCGTTGTTTCGCCGTTTTCATGTTGACAAACGGGCTGTAGTTTTGCGGTGCTTGAATGATTCCTGCCATCATCGCCGCTTCCGCCAAATTTAAATCTGCGGCTGACTTGCCGAAATAGCTTTGGGCTGCTGTTTCTACACCATAGGTGTTGTGTCCCCAATACACTTGATTGAGGTACATTTCTAAAATTTGGTCTTTACTGAGAATTTGCTCTAAACGAATGGCTAAGACTGCTTCGGCAACTTTGCGGCTAAATCGGCGCTGCTGCGTCAGAAAAATATTTTTAACCAGCTGCATCGTCAGTGTCGAGCCGCCTTCTGCAACTGCCCCGCGCTGCCAGTTGACGATTGAGGCACGCCCGACGCTACTAATATTTATACCGTTGTGGGAATAAAAATGACTGTCTTCGATCGCCAGGACTGCTCGTTTTAATTCTGGAGAGATTTTATTTAAAGGTATGACTTCGCGATTGGCTTCGCCGTGAATGCTAGCAAGAACTTTGCCGTTTATGTCATAAAAATAAGATGTTTCAGAAGGAATATAGTTACGCAGAACTCTGACATCGGGTAAGTTGCGGAAGCTAATTGCTAAGCCGACTAGCCCTCCAGCTACAATGGCACTAGTCAACATAATGACTGCTAGAAGGGTTCCGCCTGTCACCTGACTGACTTCTTTAAGAAATTTCCAGCCAGGTGATGAATATCTCGGTTTTTCTCGGGCAATGCTAGAAGACACAGCAGTTTAATTTCCTCAACTTAATAGCCAAGAGATTTGTCTGCGATCGCGATCGCCAAATCAGCGGATAATTTTGTCACTATAGTAGTCTGTCAATTAAGCGATTGAGAAGGTTGCGAGTGAGTGTAACGAATTTATCATCCCCAAGGCAAGAGCCAAGCTCTCAATTAGCCACCGCGACACCCGATCCAAATTGGCTGCAGCGCGGTGTTAGCGAAATCTTTCCAGACCAGCCTGATTCTAGCAATCCTGAAGAAAGTCTGGAAAAATTATTAAAAACGACAAATAGACCCTTGCGTGTTAAGTTCGGGATTGACCCCACTGGCGCTGAAATTCATTTAGGTCATAGTATTCCAGTCCGCAAGCTCAGAGCGTTTCAGGATGCCGGACATAAAGCAGTTTTGCTGATTGGCGATTTCACGGCTAGAATTGGCGATCCGACTGGCAGATCGGAAGTTCGCCGTCAATTGAGTGCAGCAGAAGTTGCCGAGAATGCTAAGAATTATTTAGCTCAGGTACGTCCAATTTTAGATTTTGCTCCTGACAAGCTGGAAGTTCGTTACAACTCAGAATGGTTGTCAAAACTCGATTTGACCAAAATTCTAGAATTGTTGTCTACGATGACTGTCGGGCAAATGTTGGCAAAAGAAGGGTTTGCCGAACGTTACGAGAAAGAAAATCCCATTTACATCCACGAATTTCTCTATCCCCTGGTACAGGGATACGATTCTGTAGCGCTAGAAGCAGATGTAGAGTTGGGTGGAACAGACCAAAAATTTAACATTGCTGTAGGGCGAGATTTACAAAGACATTTCGGACAAAAGCCGCAGTTTGGCGTGCTGTTACCAATTTTGATTGGCACGGATGGCAACCAGAAAATGTCTAAGTCACTGGGAAATCAAGTGGGACTGCTAGAAGACCCGCTATTGATGTATTCTAAGCTGGAAAAAACGCCAGACCATTTGCTAAAAGATTATTTCGAGCTATTGACAAATTTACCCTTAGATGGGTTGCCGGAAACTCCCCGCGATCGCCAGAAGCTGCTTGCTTTAGAGGTTGTCAGTCAATACCACGGCAAAGAAGCCGCTCAAAACGCTCAAAAGGCAGCAATGTCACTGGTACAAGGCAATACAGCCGATACTTCAGCCGTACCAGAATTTTCGCTATCTCAAATCAAATTTCCGGCGAAATTGTTTTACATTGTCAGCGCCAGTGGTTTGTGTCCGACTAGTTCTGAAGCCCGCAGGCAAGTTCAAGGTGGAGCAGTTAAACTGGATGGCGATCGCCTCAACCAAGTAGACCTAATCTTCAATTCTCCAGATGAATTGGATGGTAAAGTCTTACAGGTTGGCAAGAATAAATTTGTCAAATTAGTCATTGGTCATTAGTCATTTGTCATTGGTCATTTGTTGTTGGTTGACAGTTGACGGTTGACGCTCCTCTGCTCCTCTGCTCCTGTGCTCCTGTGCTCTCTTCCCCGACTCCCGACTCCCGACTCCCGACTCCCGACTCCCGATTCCCGACTCCCGATTTCTATGCTTTCAGACAAAATCATTGTTCCATTAGACGTACCGACAGAAGCAGAGGCGATCGCGCTTGTGGATCGGTTGCCGCAGGTAAGCTTTTGGAAGGTAGGGTTAGAATTATTTGTGAGCTGTGGCGGTGGTATTCTCAGTACGTTGAAACAGCGGCAAAAGCGAATATTTCTAGACCTCAAGTTTCACGATATACCGAATACGGTAGCTGGGGCATGTCGAGCAGCAGCAGGGTATGGAGTCGATTTAGTTACGATTCATGCGACTGCTGGTAAAGATGCTTTGTCACTGGCTCAACAAGCGGCGCAGGAGGGAGCAAAGACGGCGGGTGTAGCACCACCAAAATTAATTGCGATTACTGTTTTAACGAGTCTTTCTGCCCGTCAGCTTGCCTTTGAGTTAAAAATTCCCCTGGAATTACCAGAATATGCTTTAGAGATGGCTTTACTAGCACGAGAAGCAGGGTTAGATGGGGCTGTTTGTTCGCCGCAAGAGGTGGAACAGTTGCGGCAGACTTGCGGCGATGATTTTCTCTTAGTTTGTCCTGGGGTGCGTCCGAGCTGGGCAGCAAAAGGCGATCAAACGCGATCGCTGACTCCCGCGCAAGCAATTCAAGCAGGGGCAGATTATCTCGTCATCGGTCGTCCAATTACTGCTGCTGCCAATCCAGAAGAGGCGTGGGAACGGATTTGTCAGGAGATAGCGGCTTAATGAAGAGAGCTGAGGGAGCTGGGGGAGTGAGGATTTTACAGTTTCTCTGGATTTTTGTTGCCTTTTTATCCCCACTTCCTGCTGTCTCGACTCCCTCAGCCGGACGCACAGCCGTGCGCCCCTACCAACTGTTGTACGGGCGGGTTTACCGAGATACTTCACTAATAACAAATATCTTGGGTAAACCCGCCCTTACTAAGATTTACCCGACTCCCGACTCCCCTGTACGGGCGGGTTTTGAACGAAGATTTCCAGTTGAGGCTGTCAATCTGTCGGGTAAACCCGCCCCTACGACTCCCGACTCCCCCTGTTTCACGCAAGATATTAAAACCCTGACCGACCAACTCCTACGAGATTTACCTGGATATGCCAATCGTACTAGTCAACGCGCTCGTAGATTGAGTCGCAGTACAGACCTTTACACGTATGTATTGGTAGCAGGGAATCCAGAGTTTGAACCTTTAACGACCGATCCTGGTGTTTATCAACCTAAATCTCCGCAGGCGGAGGGTGAGGACGTGCAGCAGGTCTTTTTTACTACCTTGGAGCGACAGTACTTAAAGGATCGCACCGTAGAATTGCAAGGGTTTCACTGGGCTTTTTTCGCCAAAACTGAAGATGGATGGCGTTTGGCTAGTATGTTTACTCGAATTGGCGATCTCGCTGGCAAAAGACCCCCCACACCACCAGAGGAAACGAGTGATGGTATTATTGCCCAAGCAATTGAAACTTGGTTGCGTGATTGTCGAGCCAGAAGTCGGGCGCAAGATGCGAAGGAGTAGGGTGCATTATTTAACGCACCCTACTAGCAAATCTCATCCAGTTTTTTTCTCACTTCTTGAATATCCTGCCACATCAACCACTTAGGACTACCTTTTTCGCGAGATTGGTTGCGTAACAAATAAGCAGGGTGGAAGATGGGCATACACAAGCGTCCTTGCCACTCCAACCACGTACCACGAATTTTAGATATCGCTCTTTTTTCGCCTAACAAGCCTTTGAGTGCTGTCGCGCCAGTTAAAAGAATAATTTTTGGATCGATTAGGCGAATTTGTTCTAACAAATAAGGCTTGCAAGCCTCTACTTCATCAGTCGTGGGGGTACGATTTCCTGGTGGTCGGCATTTATTGATGTTGCAGATATATATATCTTTGTCTGTATCTAATTTTACAGAATCTAGAATTTTGTCTAAAAGTTGTCCGGCTTTCCCCACAAAGGGCAACCCTGTCTCATCTTCGTTTTGCCCTGGTGCCTCGCCAATAATCATAATCGGGGCTTGGGGATGACCTCGCCCAACTACGGCATGATGGCGCGTTGCTCCTAGTTCGCAGCGTTGGCACTGATTGCAGTGCTGTGCCAATTCAACTAGGCTGGGGTAAGTTCCTGGGGGAATAGGAATTTTGGCATCTGTAGGAATCAGATCCAGTTGCGGTGGTGCGACTGGTTCGACGGCATCTGAAGTTGCAAATAAGCTGAGTTGGTCTTCGCTAGACATGGAATAAAAATTGTAGCTGCGCTAGCAAACCTTCCAATTGTAGCGAAATTGTGACTACTTTATCCCTCTTTCTATCTACTTATCTCCCCTGCTCCTGAAGAAAGGGCGTGGGGTGTGGGGAGAATTCGGAAGCGCGGAATTCGGAATTAAATTCTCCCTAGTCTCCTCTGCACCTGAAGCCCCTCTGCCCCTCTGCACCTGAAGCTCCCTGCTCCCTGCTACCGTTAAAACTGAAAATAAGGGAACTATTACTGAAAAAATAAATCTTGTTGCATTTGCTAGCCGATTGGAAAAAAGCCTATAAAACCTAGTTAAACTGCGGAAACATCCCTGAAGATATAAGCAGTATGCCGTCCTCAGCCGAAAGTATGTCAACTGCTATACTGTTTCGCGATCGCGTTGCTGCTGGAGAACAACTAGCACCGGAAATTCATCGTCTTCTGGACAAAATTGCGGCTGTTTCTAACGTTGCCCCTTATCCGATTGTTTATGCTCTACCACGAGGGGGATTGCCCGTAGCAGTGCCAGTAGCGCGGCGGCTGCGTTGTCCGATAGATATTGTTGTGGCAAAAAAGATCGGTCATCCCCAAAATCCAGAACTAGCGATTGGCGCAGTTACAGCAGATGGTAACGTCTTGTGGGCAGGACAAACATCAATTGCTCTCCAAAATTCACCACCGGGAAAAATAGCGCTGGAAGCAGCCCTGAGCAAGGCAAAATTGCAGATGGCAGTCCTCAATTCTGGTCGCCCCCAACATAGCGCGATCGCCCAACAAACGCGAGATACGCTCGCAATCTTAGTCGATGATGGCGTTGCCACTGGAATGACGATGGCAGTAGCCGCCCAAACGCTGCGATCGCAAAATCACATAGCAGTTTGGCTCTGCACTCCCGTCGCACCTCAAACCTTGCTACCTTGGCTAGAACAATGGGGCGATCGGATAATCGTTCTGCACACACCCAAATCTTTTCTGAGTGTTAGCCGCTTTTACGAAGAATTTCCTCAAGTAGAAACAAGAATCGCCCTTGCTTGCCTGCAACAACAGAAGTTGTGGTTAGGAGCGAAGCGTTAGAAGTCGGGAGTCGGGAGTCGGGAGTCGGGAGTCGGGAGTCGGGAAGAAGAGAGCTGAGGGAGCGATCGGGAGCGATCGGGAGCTGAGGGGTAGAGGAGAAATTACTAGTCACTGCTCCCTGCTCCCTGCTCCCTAATAACTACTCACTCAAAAATTTTAATAAAAACTATTGTCAATAACTCGATTCATGTTGTAATCTGTTCTTTCAGATTGTTGAATATTATTCTCAATAGGAGGCGCAGTGACAACTGTTGCTAAGAGTCCGTTATCGGTAGAGCAAAACGCTACCGAAGTTCCCTGGTGGGCGAGGAACTTTCGCCTGACCAACTTATCAGGAAAACTCCTGGGCGCTCACGTAGCCCATGCAGGGCTAATTGTGTTCTGGGCGGGAGCTACGGTCCTGCACTCACGATTCGGCAGAATCTCGTACCTTACTTTTCATCGCCCGATCCTGAATTCGTGACTTCTCGGACTTGGTTAGCCAACACTCACTTTTGGTTAGCTTTCTTTTTCCTGCAAGGACATATCTGGCACGCGCTGCGATCGCGTGGGCTGAATTTCCGTAAAGGTCGGGTAAGTGAGGCAGCAATCCTTCCTAAACCGATTGCCTGAAGTTTGCTTACTTAATGCAAATAATTTTAACTTAACTTTGGGCTTTTAATCGAAAAGATGCAAATATTTCTTAAGGAATGCATAAATGACAGCAGTAATTTCTGATAGTCCATACAGAAACCAAATTCCTGAAGTTGGCTGGTGGGCTGGTAACTTTCGTCTCACCAATTTATCGGGCAAATTGTTGGGCGCTCATATTGCCCACTCTGCATTAATCCTGTTGTGGGCTGGCGGAATGACTCTATTTGAGTTGTCTCGTTACAACCCAAATTTACCAACGTACGAACAAGGGTTAATCCTGCTCCTTCATTTAGCAACTCTCGGTTTTGGTGTTGGTGCTGGCGGGCAAGTTACTAGTACCTACCCCTACTTTGTCATCAGCGTTTTGCATCTGATCCCTTCAGTAATTCTGGCAGCAGGTGTTATCACTCTTTACTAGGACCCGAGGTGTTAGAAGACAATCCCACATTGGCTGGCTTTTTTGGTTATGACTGGAAAGATACAGGTAAGATGACGACGATCTTAGGCATCCACCTGATGCTTTTAGGTTTAGGTGCTTTGCTTCTCGTCGCCAAGGCAATGTTTTGGGGTGGATTATTTGACCCTACAGTACCAAACGTACCAGAGTCTCTTCAAACTGTAGATAACTGGAGTCAATTTTCGACTGGATTCTTTATTGGTGGAATTGGAGGAGCAATCTTTGCTTATTTGCTCTTAACTAACCTGAATTTATTTCGGGAGATCGCGATTATTGGAGGCTAAGAGCTGGAGACAGTGACCAGTTTTACAGCGATCGGTGACCGTGCAAATAATCCCTGGTAACTAGTAACTGGTCGCTAACTCTTCACTCTCCATGTTCAAAGCAGATTTAATGTCAAGTAGGCAGTTAAAGGAGAATAAAATGACAAAAGTTGGTATGTTTTATGGTTCCACAACGGGAAAAACTGAAATGGTTGTCGAATCAATTCAAAAAGAATTTGGTCAAGATGTAGTAGATTTGCATAATATCGCTGATGTGGATGAAAGCGATTTTGAGGAGTATACTAATTTGATTGTTGCTTGCCCTACTTGGAACATTGGCGAACTTCAAAGCGATTGGGATGGTTTTTTTCCCGATTTAGACAGTATTGATTTCAGTGGTAAGAAGGTAGCTTATTTTGGGACTGGCGATCAGATCGGTTATGCCGATAACTTTCAAGATGCAATGGGTATTCTAGAAGAAAAAATTGCAGAGTTAGGTGGTACAACTGTTGGATATTGGTCTACAGATGGTTACGACTTTAATGAATCTAAAGCTCTGAAGGACGGGAAGTTTGTTGGTTTGGCGATCGATGAAGATAATCAATCTGATTTAACCGACGAACGAGTAAAAGCTTGGGTAGCACAACTCAAGAAAGAGTTTGGCATTTAGTTTAATAGTTAACAGAAATTTGTGGGGTGCGTTCATCAACGCACCCTACCATCCATCTCAACTCTGAAGGAATTTTTCATGTCATTTCCCCATTATTTGTGGTTGAATACTAGTTCTAGTTTGCGTTGTTTTGAACAACCTTTGTTAAATTATTTATCTAAACGAGTTTCAATCGCTCGTTGGGAATATTCGCAAACTCAAGACGAAGCTAGTTCGCTCGATATTGCCATAGAATTGTTAAACGACTATCTACAAAAGACAACCCATCCCGTTCACTTAATTGGACATAGCACGAGTGGCTTATTAGGATTCTTGTATGCGCGTCAATATCCTGAAAAGATTGCTTCTTTGACTCTTTTAGGTGTAGGTGCAGATGTTGCTATTGATTGGCAATTTCACTATTACACTCACTTACAAGCTCTAAATCGAAAAAAAGTTTTACATACAATGGCTTATAATTTATTTGGATGTTATGACGATCGCACAATTGAGGGATTGGTAAAGATTTTAGAAAAAGATCTCGATAGTTCGCTTTCACCCCATTCTCTTTGGCAAAGAGCTAATTTTCCTCATAATGGCGTGTCAGTACCGTTAATGGTTTGTGGAAGTCTAGACGATCCAATTGTAGAAGCCACCGAACTCCATAAATGGCAACCTTTGTTAAAAGCAAGCGATCGCCTCCACCTTCATCCTGACGGCGGACACTTTTTTCACTTCTTTCAATCGCAACAAGCAGGAAAACGTATTCTTAGCTTCTGGCAATCTTTATGTCTGTTGAATCAAATGCAGGTAATAGTCAATAAGGGATAAGTCAAAAGTCAAAAATGATTAGCTATAAATAGCAAATGATTAATGACTAACAACCAGATCGAAAATCCGATGTGCCATTTCTAACTTAGTCCCAGGTGCGATCGCAATTCGATCGCCTGCTTTGTTTAAAAAAATCGCTTGATTGTTGTCGCTGCCAAAGCCACTATCGGGGAGATCGATCGGATTTGCAACGATCGCATCTAATTTTTTGCGGTGTAATTTCTCTAAGGCTGGAGTGACTATATCTCCCGTTTGGGCAGCAAAGCCAATTAAAATTTGTTGGGGCTGTTTGCAATGTCCTAACTGGGCGAGAATATCTGTCACGGGTGCGAGAGACAAACTTTCGGGTAGCGATCGCTTGGGTAACTTTTCGCGACTATAGTTTGCAGGTTTCACATCTGCTACAGCCGCCGCCATCACTGTAATATCAGCAGTAGGAAAGCACTCTAACATTGCCTTCTCCATTTCTGCCGCACTGACAACAGGTAGCGATCGCACTCCTGACGGTATTTCTGCGTTGACAATACCATGTACTAGAGTTACATTTGCCCCCCGATGGAAAGCTGCTTGTGCCAAAGCTATTCCCATTTTGCCCGTGGCGGGATTACCGATAAACCGTACCGGATCGAGATATTCTCGCGTTCCACCCGCGCTAATTAAAACTTGTTTTCCTAACAAGTCTCGCTTGCCAGACGTACATAACAAAGACTGAATATGAGTCACAATTTCTGCTGGTTCCGCCATCCGCCCCGCACCAACGCGATCGCAGGCTAGTAACCCATATCCTGTAGACATGCCATAATATCGGTTGTCTGTCAATAATTGCTGCCAGTTGCGCTGTACTGCGACTTGTTGCCACATCTCCGTATTCATAGCTGGGGCTAGTAATATGGGGCAAGTAGAAGCCAATACTGTATTTGTTAACAAGTTGTCAGCCATACCATAGGCTAATTTCGCCAGCGTATTTGCTGTCAGGGGTGCAATTAGCATAATTTCCGCCCACTCTCCCAAAGCGATATGTAAGGGACGCTGATGGGTAGGTTGCCAAAAGTCTGCATCCGTATAAGCTGGATGGCGAGACAAAGTTGATACCGTCAGTGGAGTAATAAATTGTTGAGCAGAATCGGTTAAGATAACCTTTACTTCCGCCCCAGATTTAAACAGCGTGGAAATAACTTCGCAAACCTTATAAGCCGCAATTCCCCCACCAATTCCAACCAACACCAGCCTGGGCGATTTTAGATTCATCTCAACTTACGACTCCTGTACGGGCGGGTTTAACTCCAGAATTCTGCGCGATCGCATCGGTATTTTCAAAAAACCCGCCCCTACAATTTATCTACGATTCGTCGTATGGTTCCAAATCGAGAAGATGAATATATGGTTCCACTAATTCTGGACGTTGAAAAGCGATCGCCCTGAGTAAATGCCAATCCTGCAAGCCGTCAAAAACATGGGTGTAATTATCTTGTTCTAAACGAGTTGCCAATTCCGACACGTCTGTTGCTGACATAGCAGCAATATCCTGCCGAGAAATACTTGAAGTCTTCATCATGCTGCGATCCTCCCCAGAATCAGTGACCAGTGACCAGTGACCAGTGACCAGTTACTAGTTAATTCCGAATTCCAAATTCCGAATTCCGAATTCTTTTCTAGCCCCCTATATATACTACTCACTTTATCCAGGAGAAATCTCCGCAAGTTAACGGATTGCGATCGTAATTTTAATACTTGTTAAGTAATTTCTTTTTGATGCGTGGTAGTTGGTAGTTGGTAGTTGATAGTTGGACGCACTCACTCCTCACTCCTCACTCCTCTCTCTCACAAACTTCTGAATCAGTGGTAGTACTTCTGGGCGAATTTCATGTCCCATGTCAAATTCTTGGTACTGCACGGCAACCCCCAAGGCAATTAAATTATCTCTAGCGTATTGGGCTGCTTTGAGTGGTACGACGGTGTCTTGCTTACCATGCACGATGAGTACTGGCGGGACTTCATCTAAGGATTGGGAGAGAGGATGCATATACCCGCTTAAGGCAATTAAACCTGCCAGAGGTAAGCCTAATCCTACATCCAAAGTCATTGCTGCGCCCTGAGAAAATCCACTTAAGATCGTTCTTGACAGGGGTACGCCAGTGGAAGCTTCGAGGGAAAGCAGCCAATCTTTCAAAATCTGCCTACTCTCATGAATGCCTTGATACTCTTGGCTAGAAAGGTCGTACCACATCCTACCGACAGAAGTATAAGGATGGGGAAAAGGGGCGTTGGGAAATAAAAATTGATATTTATTTAAGTTTAATAAAGGTACGAGAGAGGCTAAATCTTTAGCATTTGCCCCCCAGCCGTGCAGTACCACAACCAATCCTGCTGGTTTCGTCCCCGTTGTTGGCGCAACCGCGATCGCTTCTAAACTCAAAGCTTTACTCCCACCGTTCAGCTTTCTTAATATATCTTAAAAGTGACTGGTGATGAGCAGGGTGTAGGGTGTGGGGTGTGGGGTGTAGGGTGTGGGGTGTAGTGAGTGTGACCGACTACCAACTACCAACTACCAGCTACCAGATTAAGATTGGAATAATCACTTTGTCTCATCCTACTTGATGAAACGACTGCGCCCGATCGCCATTATTGCAGGCATTGCTATTGCCTTGGGGTTAGTTCTGTGGTTGGTGAGTTCTGTAGCACAGATTGCCGAGGTATGCAGATATTCGCCGCTACTGTGCAATTTCCTCCTTGCCTTAATTATTGGGCTGATGTTGGCGTTGATTGGGGCAATTGTCTACTACATACTCGTCATTCAAAGGGGAGAAAGGCGATCGCAACGGAGAAAACAGCAAAGACAGGCGCAACAAACGCAGATCCCACCACAAAAGACGGAAGCTGCGGCTGAAAATCTCTCAGCGGTAAGACAGCAAGTTGCCCAAATTCAAGATGAGGTGACGCGACAGGCGTTAATCGAGCGATCGCAGGAGATTGAAGCAACTCTGGCGCGGGGAAATCTTCAAGTTGTCGTCTTCGGTACGGGTTCGGCTGGTAAAACTTCGCTGGTAAATGCCATTTTCGGGCGTATTGTCGGACAAATTGCTGCACCGATGGGAACGACGACGGTAGGACAAACCTATACTTTGCGCTTAAAAGGTTTAGAACGGAAAATTTTGATTACCGATACTCCAGGGATTCAAGAGGCGGGGGTGGCGGGAACGGAACGAGAACAGGTAGCCCGTCAGTTAGCCACTGAGGCAAATTTACTGTTGTTTGTGGTTGATAACGATCTGCGGCAATCGGAATACGTACCTTTACGGGCGTTGATTGAAATTGGTAAGCGATCGCTATTAGTTCTGAATAAAACAGATTTGTATGCCGATGAGGATAAAGAACAAATTCTTGCCCGTTTGCGCGAACGGGTTAAAGATTTAATTGCAGCAAATGATGTTGTGGCGATCGCGGCTAACCCTCAACCCGTGACATTGCCAGAAGGGGAAATCTTTCAGCCAGATATCGAAGTCACTCCCTTACTACGTCGCATGGCGGCGATTTTGCGGCAAGAGGGAGAAGAATTAATTGCCGATAATATTCTCCTACAATCTCATCGTCTGGGGGAAGAAGCGCGTCAGCTGATCGATACCCAACAGCGACAGCAAGCCGAGAAAGTTGTCGAAAGATATCAATGGATCGTGGCGGGTGTGGTGTTGGTTACGCCGATACCAGTAGCCGATTTACTCGCAACTGCGGCTGTTAACGCCCAAATGGTGGTAGAAATTGGCAGCGTTTACGGTTGTGAGTTAAATATCGAACGGGGAAAAGAACTAGCTTTATCTTTGGGTAAAATTTTGGCAAGTTTGGGTATTGTGAAAGGGGCATTTCAGTTACTCAGTGCTGCTTTACAACTCACCGTACCAACTTTTCTGATTGGCAGGGCAATTCAAGCCGTGACTGCGGCTTATTTAACTCGGATTGCTGGCAGAAGTTTCATTGAATATTTTCGCCGCGATCGCGATTGGGGTGATGGCGGAATTGCTGAAGTCGTACAGCAACAGTTTCAATTAAGTCGTCGCGATGAATTTATTCGCGAGTTCGTTCAGCAGGCGATCGCGCGGGTGATTCAACCTTTAACGAGTCGATCTCAAACTATAGAAAATGAGAAAGAGTGGCAATGAGAACCCATTAAGTGCCTAACTCCTCTAAAACTTACGTTTAGACTTTTTCAGAGACGACTAACGACTACTCCTTTAATTTTTGTTGAGTTATTTTACCAATCTCGAATTTCCCCTTCAAGATCTTGCGGTAAGACTTAGATTAAGCTATGTCTTTTGTCGTCATTCGTCACTTGCGACTTAACCAATGACTAATGACCAATGACTAATGACCAATGACGTTCTTTTAGGTCAAGCATGAATGCTGCTGAAATTTTTGAAGGAATTGCGCTGTTGATTGAGCTGGCACAGAGAGGAGAAATCGATCCTTGGGATGTCAGAGTCATTGAAGCGATCGATCGCTACTTGAATGCGTTGCTAGCTGCCCAAGAAATAACACCAGGTTCATACGAATCAAATTTATCTCAATCGGGACAAGCTTTTTTACTGGCATCGCTGCTAGTTTTATTTAAAGCCAACACCCTCACTGGACTAGATTCTCCCCCTGACGAGTTAGAACTGGATACAGAAGAGTTATTGCTGGTAGGGGAAGGGGAGTTTGCTACGCGGTTACGTTTGCCTCTAGAACAGCAATTACATCGTCGTCCGGTTGCCGTACCTCCCCAAAAACGCCCTGTAACCCTCCAAGATTTGATCGAGCATTTGCAGCTAATTGCGACTCAGTTGCAGTCTGAAGGCAATCTGACAGCCAAAACTAGCCGCAGCCGCCGTTCTGTATCTCAGTCCCGTGCAGATGCTCGCAAACCCCTAGAACTGGCTCACCAGGAAAATCTGACTCAAGTAGCGCGAGAACTGGAAGAGTTTTTATCTCGCTACTCGTCACAATTTTTTACTTTAGAACAAAATTGGCTAAATTTAGAACAGTTAGTAGATTTATGGACGCAAACGAAACAAGTCGCCACATCTATCGTAGCTACTATGTCTCATAGCGAATTGCCGAGCGATCGCGGTTGCCCCTCATCGCAAAAACACGAAAAAGTCAGCGTCTTTTGGGCGTTGCTGCTACTCTCAGCCCAATCTAAGGTGGAATTATCGCAGGAAGAGTTTTATCAAGAAATTAAAATTAGGACTTTGGGCGGTTCCGAACAATTGGCGATCGGCGATACTGACTCCAAAACCACTGTATGTTCTGTTTAAAAGGGGGGCAATCGCGCTTGGCAAAAAGTATTTAGTATGCTGTACTTGGCAGGCAACTACGCTGTGTAGTTTTCGGGATGATTTCGGTAGAGAATTAAACGAGGATCGAAAATGCAATCAAACGATCGCATTTGTTTTTAATCAAGAGTAGATTTTGCATCAATCGCTTACAGTTGTCTCATGTTGAGGAGTAGCTTCTAATGAAAGCCATGATTCTGGCAGCGGGTAAGGGTACGAGAGTCCGCCCCATTACCTACACCATCCCCAAACCGCTCATTCCCATCCTGCAAAAGCCAGTGATGGAGTTTCTCCTTGAACTATTGCGCCAACACGGTTTTGACCAAATCATGGTCAACGTCAGCCACCTAGCTAACGAAATCGAAAACTATTTCCGCGACGGACAGCGCTTTGGCGTACAGCTTGCATATTCCTTTGAAGGAAAAATTGTCGATGGCGTTCTCGTTGGAGAAGCGGTAGGATCTGCGGGAGGAATGCGGCGAATTCAGGACTTCGCGCCGTTTTTCGACGATACCTTTGTTGTATTGTGTGGCGACGCACTAATTGACTTAGACTTAACGGCAGCAGTGAAATGGCATAGAGAGAAAGGCTCTATTGCTACAGTTATCATGAAATCCGTTCCCCGCGAAGAAGTCCCTAGTTACGGGATCGTGGTGACAGACGAAGACGGACGAGTCAGAACCTTCCAAGAAAAACCAAAAGTTGAAGAAGCTCTGAGTACCAACATTAGTACGGGAATTTATATATTTGAGCCAGAAATATTTAATTACATTCCACCTGGAGAAAATTTTGATATTGGTAGTCAACTATTTCCCAAACTTGTAGAAAAAAATGCACCTTTTTATGGCTTGGTGATGGATTTTGAATGGGTGGATATCGGTAAGGTTCCCGATTACTGGCAAGCCATTCGCGGCGTACTCCAAGGTGAAATTAAAAACGTCCAAATTCCAGGACATGAAGTTCGTCCTGGGATTTACACTGGTCTGAGCGTTGCTGTGAACTGGGACAAAGTAGATATTACTGGTCCCGTGTATATCGGTGGAATGACGCGGATTGAAGATGGCGCGAAAATAGTTGGTCCTACCATGATCGGTCCCAACTGCTATATCTGTGGTGGCGCTACAGTTGACAATAGCGTCATTTTCGAGTACTCGCGTTTAGGTCCGGGAGTCCGCCTCGTAGATAAACTCGTCTACGGACGCTATTGCGTCGATAAAACGGGAGCCATGATTGATGTCCAAGCTGCTGCCTTAGATTGGTTGATTACGGATACCCGCGTCGAAACACCATCCCAGCCTGCAATTGAAAGACAGGCGATCGCTGAATTACTAGGAATTGAGGCGAGTTAATAATGCATGTAGGGGCGCACAGATGTGCGCCCCTACAACTTACGCTGGCGAAGACAAATACGTATATCGGCTGAGACTCTGTTCGTAGGTTTGGAGGAGACGCTGGGATTCTTGCAAGGTAATTTGTTTTTCTAACATGGCTTGTTCGCTGCGCTGGCGGATACTTTCTACCAGATCTTCAGCGTCGTACTGTACGTAGCCCAAAACTTCAGTCATGGTGTCGCCTTTAACAACATGTTCGATCTGATAGCCCTTGGGCGTTAGTTGAATGTGAACGGCGTTAGTATCCCCAAACAAGTTATGTAAATTACCCATGATCTCTTGGTACGCACCATTGAGGAACATGCCCAGATAGTAGGGTTCTCCTGGTTTGTAGGAATGCATTTCTAACACGGATTTCACATCTCGCAAGTCGATAAAGCGATCGATCTTGCCGTCACTATCGCAGGTTAAATCTGCTAGAATGCCCCGACGCTCGGGTTCTTCGTCTAAACGGTGGATCGGCATGATCGGGAAAAGCTGATCGATCGCCCAGCAATCCGGCGCTGATTGAAATACGGAAAGATTGACGTAGTAGATGGAAGCCATGATCTTTTCTAACTCTTCCAAATCGTCGGGTACGTATTCCTCGTGGCGGGTAATTTCCATTAGCTTCTCGCAGCAAGCCCAGTAAATCCGCTCTACCCTGGCTCTTTCTGTCAGGCGCATAATTCCCAAGTTAAAGCGGCTGATGGCTTCATCTTTAAACTGTACCGCATCGTGATACGCTTCTTGATAATTTTCGTTAGTAATCGATTGGTAAGTTTCCCAAAGGTGGTGAACGATTGGCGGCTCGTCTTCCTTGGGTGGTTCTGGCGTACCGGAAGGAACATCGGAAGTACTGACGACATCAAAGATCAAAACCGACTGATGGGAAGCAACCGCTCGTCCGCTTTCACTGATCAGCGTCGGAACTGAAACTTGTCGTTCCGCACAGGCGTATTTCAACTCTGCCACGATGTCATTGGCATAGTTTTGCATGTTGTAGTTTTTAGAGGCGTAGAAGTTGGTTTGGGAGCCGTCGTAGTCTACACCCAAGCCGCCACCTACATCCAAATACTTCATGTTTGCTCCCAGCATCGCCAACTCTACATAAATTCGGCTGGCTTCTTGAATCGCGTCTTTGATGACATTAATCGCGGAGATTTGGGAACCGATATGGAAATGGAGTAATTGCAGCGAACCGAGGAGATTGGCGGCGCGTAACTTTTCTACCGCTTGAATGACTTCGGGGATAGTCAAACCAAATTTAGCGCGATCGCCTGTAGAAGTTCCCCAGCGTCCCATTCCTTGGGTACTGAGTTTTGCCCGCACGCCCAAAATTGGCTGAATTCCCAACTGGCGACTTGCTTCAATTGCCAAATCGACTTCTTCAACTTGCTCTAGGACGACGATTGGTGTTTGTCCTAAACGGCTGGCTAGCATGGCGATTTCGATATATTCCTTATCCTTGTAGCCATTACAAATAATCAGCGCCCCCGGCGTATCTAGCAACGCCAAAGCAATCATTAACTCTGGTTTAGAGCCAGCTTCCAAGCCGAACTGGTGCGGTTTGCCAAATCGCACCAAATCTTCAATTAGGTGGCGTTGTTGGTTGCATTTGACCGGAAATACGCCACGATAGACACCAGGATAGTTGTAACGGGCGATCGCCTTGGCGAAACAAGCATTCAACCGCTCGATCCGGTCTTCTAAAATATCGGAAAAGCGAATTAACAGAGGTAGTCCCAAATTTCGCTGTTTTAAAGCATTTACCAACTCGTACAAATCCAACGAACCACCGCGATCGCCTTTGGGAGAAACTGTAATATGACCAGCGGCATTAATCGAAAAATATGGTTCGCCCCACCCTTGAATTCGGTAGAGCGCTTCGCTGTCCTCAATCGTCCACGAACGCGATAATTTACCAGGAGCGATGTGCAACGACTTCTTCTTGCCGTTTTTTAGCTCGGTTTTGGTTTCTGCAACCGTTGCTGGCTCCATTTCTTCTACAGTTGGATCTGCTCCCATCTCTATTCTCACCTCGTCTTTCTAACCTCTGTACAGCCCCACGCATAGCCAGTGTAACTTATTCAAATTAAGGTCATGGGTAATGGGTAGTTGGTAAGTCGTAAGTCGTAAGTCGTAAGTCGTAAGTAACTGATAACTGTTCGCCGATTTAAGATAATCTAATTTTGATATTTGTTACTTGTCACTAGACATTGGTGAGTTGCAAATGACTAATGACCAATGACCAATGACAACTTGAAGGGAGATAGCTGTGGAACGCACATTTTTAGCAATTAAGCCCGATGGCGTACAACGAAGTTTAGTCGGTGAAATTATTCGTCGTTTTGAAGCTAAAGGCTTTACCCTGGTTGGGATGAAGTTTATGAAAGTCAGCCGCGAACTTGCCGAACAGCATTATGGCGTTCACCGAGAAAGACCTTTTTTCCAAGGTTTAGTCGAGTTTATCACTTCGGGTCCCGTCGTAGCGATGGTTTGGGAAGGCGATGGAGTTATTGCTTCAGCGCGGAAGATGATCGGTGCTACTAACCCCCTAACAGCAGAACCAGGAACAATTCGGGGCGATTTTGGCGTTAATATTGGGCGTAACATCATTCATGGTTCCGACGCACCGGAAACTGCCCAACAGGAAGTTAATCTCTGGTTTAAGGAAGAAGAACTAGCGAGTTGGGAACCTAGCTTGACTCCGTGGATTAAGGAGTAAGTTGACAGTTGACAGTTAACTGTTAACTGTCAACTAAAAACCTACTTCGGTACTTCAGCCTTTTCTTTATTTTCTGTGGGTACGATCGCTTCAGGAGAGTCCTCAACATTGCGCTTGGAAAAGCCCCAGAGAAATAACAGCGCGATCGCGGTTATCATTAACCATTCTGGGGGTACTAAAGCATCGTTAGCTACTCGCAGCAACAATCGCAAGCCTACCAAGGCGACGGTAACATATCCGGCATCTTCTAAATGGGTGAATTCATCTAACCAGCGAATGAATAAACCTGCCATGAATCGGAGGGTGATAATACCAACAGTAGCCCCCGTCAGTACCAGCCAGCGTTCTTGAGAAACTGCGATCGCTGTAGTGACGCTATCGAGAGAAAATGCTAAATCTGTGAAGGCGATGATGGGGATAGCTTGCCAAAGCGCTTGAAATCGAGGTCCGTGGTGCAGGTGGTCTTCGTCTTCTGCTGAGGTAAAGTGTTGAAATACTAGCCACAGTAGATAAAGCGCACCTAATAGCTCGAACTGCCAGTATTGCTGTACCCAAGTTGCCGTTAAAATTAAGGCAATCCGCAGTACGAAGGCAACTACCAAGCCGAGATTGAGCGCTTGACGTTCGAGTTTTTTATTTTCCAGTCCTTGAGCGATCGCCGCGAGGGCGATCGCATTATCAGCCGAGAGTACCGCCTCTAAAAAGATCAAAATGGTTAAGACTGCGGCGGTTTCAATGCTGGCGTGATATGGGGAATTTAGTATTTCGTCTATCATTAACAGTTTTTAAACCTGAAGACCCTACAGATACAGCTTGTCAAAATATGACTCTTCCATTCAGCTTAACCTGTTGAGCGGGAGAGAGGGAGAGTAGGCTAGGCGTTGCGATCGCTTGAAATCGCGTTCTCAACAGGATAATTTACAGCCAGCTTTGTTCCATCTACAACTTTCACGATCGCAAATAGTGATGGAGCTATCTGACTACAATTGTCGAATACGGGTAGTTGCCCATCTTAACGAAAATCAAAACAATTTCGGGCAAATCTGCATTCAGAATGGTTTTTAGTAGCAATAACGATTACAGCGATCGCTATGTCACAAATCACGATTGAATCCATCCTGCAAGAAAAGCGTTTATTTCAACCGCCAGCAGAATTTTCTCAAAAAGCTCACATCAAAAGCTTTGACGAATATGAAGAACTCTATAACAAAGCCAAAGCCAATCCACAGCAATTTTGGGCAGAACTAGCGGAAAAAGAATTGCATTGGTTCCAAAAATGGGACACGGTGTTAGATTGGCAACCGCCTTTTGCGAAATGGTTTGTCGGTGGCAAAATAAATATTTCTTACAATTGTCTCGATCGCCACCTTACCACTTGGCGTAAGAATAAAGCCGCTTTGATCTGGGAAGGCGAACCAGGCGATTCTCGCACCCTCACCTACGCGCAACTGCATCGGGAAGTTTGTAAATTTGCCAATGTTCTCAAACAATTAGGGGTAAAAAAAGGCGATCTTGTCGGGATCTATATGCCAATGATCCCCGAAGCCGCGATCGCCATGTTAGCCTGTGCCAGAATTGGCGCACCTCACAGCGTCGTGTTTGGTGGTTTCAGCGCCGAAGCCTTGCGCGATCGCTTGAACGATGCTCAAGCTAAGTTAGTCGTCACAGCCGATGGCGGTTGGCGTAAAGATGCGATCGTTCCCCTTAAAGATCAAGTTGATAAAGCTTTAGCCGATAATGCCGTCCCCACAGTCGAAAACGTCCTGGTTGTCAAGCGTACAGCACAACAAGTTCACATGGAAGCAGGGCGCGATCGTTGGTGGCACGATTTAGAAAAAGGCATATCAGCAGATTGTCCCGCCGAACCGATGGACAGCGAGGATATGTTGTTTGTCCTCTATACTTCTGGTAGCACGGGTAAACCCAAGGGTGTCGTCCACACCACCGCAGGTTACAACCTCTACACCCACATGACAACTAAATGGATCTTTGACTTGCAAGATACAGATGTCTATTGGTGTACGGCTGATGTGGGATGGATTACCGGACACAGCTATATTGTGTATGGTCCCCTTTCCAACGGTGCAACTACACTGATGTATGAAGGTGCGCCGCGTCCCTCCAATCCTGGGTGTATGTGGGACGTGATTGAAAAATACGGCGTGAATATTTTCTACACCGCACCTACGGCGATTCGCGCCTTTATTAGAATGGGCGAAGACTTGCCCAAAGCCAGAAATCTCTCTTCCCTACGCTTGCTTGGAACGGTAGGCGAACCAATCAATCCTGAAGCCTGGATGTGGTATCACCGAGTTATTGGAGGCGATCGCTGTCCGATTGTCGATACTTGGTGGCAAACGGAAACCGGGGGTATCATGATTACACCTTTACCAGGGGCAATTCCTACTAAACCTGGTTCGGCGACTCGTCCTTTCCCTGGCATCTTAACTGACGTAGTGGATTTAGAAGGCAACACCGTCGGCGATTATAACGGTGGCTATTTAGTCGTGCGTCACCCTTGGCCTGGAATGATGCGGACAGTTTACAACGATCCCGATCGCTTCCGCCGCACCTATTGGGAACACATCCCCCCCAAAGATGGACAGTACGTCTATTTTGCTGGAGACGGGGCGAGACGGGATGAAAATGGTTATTACTGGGTGATGGGTCGTGTCGATGACGTGATTAACGTAGCCGGACACCGTTTGGGGACGATGGAAGTTGAATCAGCTTTGGTGTCTCATCCAGCAGTAGCTGAAGCCGCCGTCGTGAGTAAGCCAGATGAGGTGAAAGGAGAAGAAATCGTTGCCTTTGTCACCCTAGAAGGGACGATAACACCCAGCGAGGCTTTAAATAAAGAACTCAAGCAGCACGTCGTCAATGAAATTGGGGCGATCGCGCGTCCTGGCGAAATTCGCTTTACCGATTCCCTACCCAAAACCCGTTCGGGGAAAATTATGCGGCGGTTACTCCGTTCTCTAGCCGCAGGTGAAGAAGTTTCTGGGGATACTTCTACTCTCGAAGATCGTAGCGTGCTGGATAAGTTAAGGGAAGGCGCTTAGGAAAGTACGGGCGGGTTTCCAAACCCGCCCCTACCGACTCCCGCATCAACTAAACATCCTCCGATCGAGGCTTTTCGGATCGCGCCTAGAGACGAAATTATCTAGGTTTTCATCCGATTCTAAACGACCTTCGACTAGGTTAATAATGCGATCGGCGACATCTAAAATACTGTTGTCGTGGGTGACAATTAAAATCGTGCAGCCTTGTTCCTTGGCAAGTTTTTGCATCAGCATCACAACTTCGCGTCCCGACTTTTTATCTAAGGCAGCAGTGGGTTCGTCTGCTAAAATGAGTCGCGGTTGATTGACTAAAGCACGGGCGATCGCGACTCTTTGTTTTTGTCCTCCCGATAGGGCATTTGGCTTATAATCGACACGGTTGGCTAAACCCAATTGACTTAACATCTCTACTGCTAATTTGCGCTTTTCTCGCCAGTTATTTGTTAACTCCACCGCCATTTCTACATTTTGTGAAGCAGTGAGGGATTCAAATAAATTATGTGCTTGGAAGATAAAGCCAATATTCCGTCGTATTTCTACCAATTGAGATTTGTTGAGTCCGACTAATTCTTTATCCAATACTTGCAAATTACCTTCATGAGCCGATCGCAAGGCTCCAATTAAACTCAAAAGAGTTGTTTTCCCCGAACCCGATGGACCAGTCATAATCACGATTTGTCCCTTGGGTAGATCGAGATTGATGTCGGACAATACCTGAGTACGTAAATCGCCCTGCCCGAAATAATAATTGAGCTGGCGAATTTGCACGGCGAAACTTGCGACTGCGGTACTCACGAACCAAATACCTCCGCCGGATCGGTAGCTTGAACTTTACGCACGGCGATCGCGCCCGAAATTAAACACATAATAAAGGTAGCAATCAGAATATTAATTGCTCGTTCCCAAGTCATTTGCATTAACAAACCTGTAGAACTAGCTGTCAAACTATACAGTCCCAAACTGATAAACAATCCTGGGACAAAGCCAAAAAAAACTAGAATCACTGATTCCTGCAACACGATTCCTAACAGGTGAAAATTAGAATAACCGATCGCTTTGAGCGTGGCATATTCTGCCCAATGTTCCGCCACATCCGTATACAAAATTTGATAAACCAAAATAATCCCGACAAAAAACCCCATCGTCGTTAGCAGCGAAAATACAAAGCCAATAGCCGTATTTTCTTGCCAGTAGCTTAATTCTTTTTGCACGAACTCGGCTTTCGTCCACACGGCGACATCTTGCGGTAGTTGCTGGCGCAGTGCAGATGCGATCGCATCAACATCAGCATTTTCCGCCACTTTTAACAGTCCGATATCGACAGTATTGAGCGTGCGGCTGTCTTCTTCTGGAGCCAAATTAGCAAAATAGCGCAAGAAGTTTTGGTCGCTGATGACGACATTGCCATTTCCAGAAGCAAAGTCAGTTCCCAAACTAAAAGTCCCCACCAACCGAATTTGCTGTTGGGACAACTCGGTGACTGTACCAGGAGCGATCGGTCCCACTTCCGATCGCGATTGGTCGTCAATTAGTGCCGTCCAAGGTAGCTTCAACGCCTCCCGATTTTGTAAAATTCCAGGCAGAGGCAATACAGGGTCATCAGGATTGAAAGCAATGACTCGCAATGGTCTAATGGTTTTCGTTTGAGGATTTTTCCAATCGCCTGTCGTTGTATAAAAAGGATAGGCAGCGACTACACCCTCAAAAGTCTGTGCTTGATAAAGTCGTCTGCGAGCAAATTGCTCTGGTACGAACATATTGTACTTGAGCCGATTGACGATCAAAATTTCTCCATTGAGCCGTTTTAGCAGTTGTACTTGGCTGTCGTACAAAGCATTTTCAAACCCTTGAAAGATAAACATCAACAACACGGCAAAAGAGACTCCTGCAACGGCGGTCAGCAAGCGACGCTTTTCGTGAGTCAGATTGAACCAAGCCAAAGGAGTGTGACGGGGGGGAAGCATGACTAGGGGTGAGGAGTGAGGGGTGAGGGGCTAGGGTAGGACAAGGAGGACAAGGGGACAACTCAGAACTCAGAAGTCAGAAGTCAGAAGTCAGAAGTCAAAAGTCAGAAGTCAGAAGCCAGAAGCCAGAATTAACTACTCCCTACTCCCTGCTCAGAAGCTCCCTGATTAAAAGACTTCGGCGGGGTCGGCGGTGATGACTTTTTGTAAGGAGACTATGCCAGAGATAGTACACATGAGTATTGTTAATAGCAGCACCAAGATAGCGCGTCCGAGTTCCATGGCGATTGGTAGACCTCCACTGGTGGCTTTTAAGGTGAGATCGTACAGACCGAGGGAGATGGCGAAGCCTGGAATGTAACCTAGAAGGGCAAGAATAAAGGCTTCTTGAATGACGATCGCGCATAAAACTCGGCTGCGATAACCCATTGCTTTGAGGGTGGCATATTGCCGTAAGTGGCTGGAAACATCGGTATAGAGAATTTGATAGACAATGACGACACCGACAATACAGGAGACAATCACCCCCATGCCAAAGATAAAGCCAGTGGAAGTTGCCCCAATCCAGTACTCGCGATCGCGGTCGATAATTTCTGCTTGCGTAATCACTTCGACATCTTTGGGCAAAATTCGCCGTAATTCCTTGACAACTGTATCGAGATCTGCATCCGATCGCAGTTTCACCAGTCCTAAACTGACGCGGTTGAGCGGAAAGGGATCGAAATAGCGGCGAAAGTTTTGATCGCTCATAATTAACGTCCCATCAGCAGCAAATCCACCGCCGAAGGTGTATTGACCGCCAATTGTCACTTTTCTGCCAATTCCTCTCGATCTAGCTTCTGTCGTGGTGCCAATTTTTTGCGTCCCGTATTCAGGGCGGGAAAGGCGATCGTACAGAACGGTATCTGGACGAAGTAGCGCGGCTCGATTTGCCGGAGAATCCAATTCTGGAATTAAAAATACAGGATCGCTGGGGTTGATTCCAAAGGCAAATATCGCTCGGCTGAGGCGAGTTTCGGGGTTGCGCCATTGGAGATAACCTAAATAAAGTGGCATAGCTCTTTCTACGCCGTTAGCTCCTCGTGCTTGATAGATCCGCTCGATTGCAAAGGGTTTGGTACTGCTAATTTCTAAAGCTAAAGGCGATCGTAGATAAATATCAGCATCGATCTTTTCGTACATTTGGCTGGCAGATTTTGCCAGAGAACCCAAAAAACCCAAGTTCATAAATACGAGAATGACCGCAAAAGCAACCCCGGCGATCGCAACAACTAACCGCGTCTTTTCGTGTACCAAATTCAACCAGGCGATCGGAGTCCTCATCTTCAGTGACCAGTGACCAGTGACCAGTGACCAGTGTTTTTGATTTTCGCATTTGCGTGAAAGGCACCAACTGCTGTTATTTCACGTCAATTTTCACGTCTACCTGCAAATTGGTCAGAGCGGCTACTGTTTGGCGATCGTCCAAAAGCACTCTCACTTCTACCACCCGTGCATCGGCATTAGCCGCCGGATCGTCATCGAGAACGTTATTTTTAAAGATCTGCCAGCCAATTTCCGAGACTTTTCCAGTTATTGGTTTAGCAAAAGCACCATTACGACTGGTAATAGTCGCTTTTTGCCCGACTTTTACCAACCCCACATCAGATTCATACACCTCAGCCACGGCATACATCCGGCGCGTATCTCCCATTTCCACGATGCCGTCATCTGCGATCGCCTCCCCAGGATAGGCAAAAACCCTTAGAATTCTCCCAGTTCTGGGAGCGCGAATAATTGTCCTCTGCAACCGTGCTTCGGCTAATTCCAGATTTTGTGCTGCCGATCGCGCTGCCGCTTGGACTTGCGTTAATGGTAGATTTGCTTGCTCTGACTTCAGTTGAGCCTCAGCATTGCCTAGATTCGCTTTCACGGCATTTTCCAGCCGAATCAAGGATGCTTTGGCGTTGTTGAGTTGTTCCTGCAAGCTGCGTGTCTGACTGACTTGCCGATCTAATTCTTGCTTGGCGATCGCTCCTTCTTGATAAAGGTTTTGGTTGCGTTGCAAGTCAGTTTGTGCTAAAGCTAGCTCTGCTTCTATCTGCCGAACAGTTGCTCTTTGCGCCTC
>NZ_JBOFLP010000078.1:0-21794 GCF_051657925.1 Chroococcidiopsis sp. | reverse complement strand
TGCTCCTGACTTTGCTGCTTCTTTCATCGCTAGCATGCAATATCGGATATTACGCGATGTCTCTACTGTCGAGATTAATCAGCGTAAAATCCTTGATAACACATATAGGATAGACGTGACGGCTAATCGCACCTCCACTCCTCAGCGCAACGATCTCCTGGTAACTAATACCAGCGCCAAACATCCAAGCCAGCGCAGACATTTTGGACCTTCGGATCGAAATCACCGAAACATGAAAGATCCGGCAACATTGGATCAAGTGCTGGAGACCATCCGTACTGATTTTCCTGTCAAGTAACACTCAAGAGCGATGTTTAATTTCTTCCTCCCCTTTATTGCGTGGGTGTTGTTAGGTCCTCTACCCTTGCTTTTGGGCATCTATCTAGTTTGGAGACGTACTTGCATCTTCCGCATTTTAGGCTGGCTCATCTTAGGAGTATGGGCATTCTACTGGCTTAGCTTGACGACACCCTACTATGTAGTTCAGGGAAACAAGCGAGTGCAGGAGTTTGCTTTGGTTCCGCAGTTAGGTTCTGCTCCCTCGGTTATGTGGATGGAGGACCCGCCCCGCTTGCTACTGGTAGCAGATAGCCAGCTTGCTCCTCCAGAAGGTGATAGAGTTTTGAGCATTGACCTAGAAACACGACAAAGCCAGTGGCTACCAAAAGCTTCCGTAGATCTAGATCGTGCAACTAGAGTCGAAGATTTGCCTATGGACTACTCAGAAAAGCGTGGCGAGTTGTATGTCAATTATGCATCTCCATCAAAAGCCGGACCACGAGATGAAGCTAGCTTTGTCGGCTTTATTCAAACGCGTTCGAAGTATTACGTGGGTAATCCTTTGTTGGGTGGCGCTGGTACTTATTGGGAACAGGAAAAATACTACTATCGCTGGAATCAGTTAGTTGTACGGGAATATGACTCAGGTCCAGCAGTAGTGAAACTGAATCAGATACTGTTCAACTCCCTATCTTCTTGGCAGGTTGACACTGGTAGATGGTTGCTAGGAGGAAGATTTCTCGTCCTTGTGACTGGTCATCTCAGTCATCAGCGCGTGCTGTTACTAGGGCCATTTAACACAGCTTCACAAAACACTTTGTCTACAAACAACAAAAGTCAGGAATGAATTATGAAAAGTTACAAACGTATTGGATTACTGCTAGCTTTACCTCTACTAGTCGCCCTCCCAGTTGTCGCCCAGCCTATAGCTCCAACAGAAGAGAAAATCCAGCTTCATTTAATGGCTCAAGCTAATCGAGTTCATACACTAACTCCTTCAGCTCCAATAGTTGAGGAAACTATAGCGATTGATGAGGCTGGGCAAGTAGAACTCATTTTCGGCAGTCCCTCTAAAACCCTCAAAATTGAACTGATCTCCCCCAGCGGTCAACGCTTTTCTAGCGACAACACAAACAGTGCAGGAGTTCGTAGCCTTATTTATCCAGATCCTGCTGACCCAAATACTACAGGTGCCAACTATGTATTCGCACTATCTAAACCTCAAGCAGGCAAGTGGAAATACACTATCCAAGACTCAGCCCCTCTGACAAAATCCCGAACTGTTCTCCTGTCCCTGCTTTCCAGTAGCCCTGTCCGTGCAGGTATGTATGTAGAACCACACAATCGGGTCAATCAAGATATCCGTGTTGCTCTAATGACTATTGACGGGCAAAATATTCTCAAAAATCCCTTGATTAAAGCCACAGTAGCGAACGTTGACGATCCAGCACTTCCACAGAGCGCTGTAAACTTTCATGACGATGGTGCTAATGGCGATGAAGTAGCTGGCGACGGACTTTTTACCGCCTCATTTAAGTCTCAAGTACCTGGTAAATTTCAAGTTTATGCAGATATAGAAGGTACAAGTTCTCAAGGTAGTCCTTTTCAACGAAATGCTTCAACTACTTTCAAAGTGCAAGAGGACAGGGCACATTTTTCACGTTCATTCACAAATCGCGGTATTGACAGCAATGGCGATGGACTGTTTGAGCAAATTGGCGTTTCCCCAACAGTTGAGGTACTCGAAGCTGGTGAATATGAAGTCGCCGTAACGCTAAAAGCCAGTAATGGTGAATCAATTACTTCGAGAACTGTCGTTAACCTCCCAACAGGAACAGCAACTCCAGAGGTGAAATTTGCCTCAAGGGACATCAAGGATTTTCTCAAAGTCAATGGTCCTTATATTGTAAGTCAGGCATTCCTGTGGCGGAGTGATATTGATAAATCTGCGACGCTCGATGAAGTTTTTGATTTAGGCAGTACGGCAGCATACAACATTGCACAGTTACAACGCCAAGCAATTGAATTGTCAGGTGGTGGTACTGCAACTGGAGTAGATACCAACGGTAACGGTAAGTTTGAATATCTCGATGTCACTATACCAGTAGACTTACTAAGTAGCGATTACTACAACTGGGGAGCGCGTTTAGTAGATAAGAATGGCAAACAAATTGACCTAATTGCAGGCAGTGGTTACTTGAGTACAGGTAATTCTAGCGTAACGCTACGATTTAATGGAGCAGCAATCGGCGAGAATGGGATTGATGGTCCTTATTCTGTAGAAGACCTGATTGTTTATGGCGGTGGCAAATCTATAAGGATAGATGATGCTTTAAGTACTCAACATTTCCAAGCCTCTCAATTCGAGGGATTTGCCTTAGCAGATAAAGAGCCACCAAAGCTAAGTGTTAGCGTCACTCCTGATACACTTTGGCCACCAAACCACCAGATGGTTGAGATCAAAGTCAATACTCAAGTAAGTGATAATGTTGACCCGAATCCGACAGTCAAGCTAGAGTCGATTACAAGTAATGAGGGTCAGAATGTTCAGGGTGATGGTAACACCTCAACTGACATTGAAGTTAAGCCTAATGGACAGGTGTTTTTACGAGCCGAACGCTCTGGCACTGGTCAAGGGCGGGTGTACACTTTGACTTACACTGCTCGTGATGCTGCTGGCAATACCACTCAAGCTACTGCACAAGTGCGAGTGCCACGCAATCAAGGCAAATAGATTTACTTGAGAGACTAAAGGACATTAAAGCTTATTCAATAAACAAGCTAAGGCACGCGGTTAAACTAGAACATAAGCTTAGTAATTAATTTAGTTACCTTTACCTTGAGCCTGGGCTTTAGACAAATCTATTCAAAGCCAGCTTTAGCGTAACTAACTGTTACCAAAAACAACTAGCTAAAATGGGGTAATGTTAGGGTCGTTGCTATGAAGTGCCAACGCTCGCTGAAACCCTTGCAACAGTTGAATTATAGCCTCCCTGTACCGCTCTTTGTGGAACCCATTGTCAAAGTTCCTAAATTGGCGCTTAGTCGGAAATTTCCATCCGACTAAGCTTCTGCATTGCAGCGCTAAGTGCATTTTAGAGGTAAGCAATGGTGAAAGTAACGACGAACAAACTTACTCGGAACTTTATTCTAGAAGTTGGCACTTGGTGACACCGACCCTAACACTACCCCAAGTGGCAGCGGAAGATAAAAAACAAAGGAAATAATCGTGTTGCAGCTTAAATGCACATTAGCTTAGTGTGTTGCTTTACTGACTTAGGAATCGGGGGGTATAGACTCTTAGCCCACACTCACTGTATCAGTTTGCCAGAAAGCTAAGGTATACCAGTTGTCAGGAAAGCCCATTGCCTTGGTTGGTATTGAGGAGTATTCTCTCATAAGAGCTTCTAGCTTGCTAGACCAGTGCGAATCTTTGGCAATTGCTTTTAAAAAAACTTCTAGAATAACAGCTTGAGCATAAAATTTCTCATTTTCAGACAGATAATCCTTATAGGATTTGGCGATCTTTGGCTTGATAGTAAATATTCTGTTCCAAAGCCGACAGTGGTGGGCACATAAATTTCTAAGATAAGAAATCACATGAAGCCAAGATTGCATAACTGATTCATCCAAATTAAATCTGCTAGCAATCTTCTTTTTTGCCTCTAAACTTAAGGATTTAAAAATGATTGAAACTGAGCCGAATGATAGGATCTCAAACACCATCCAACTTGGAGGGAAATTGGGTGATTCATATGTCTGGAAATAGTGTTCGATAAAGACTTCTTTTTTTCTCTTTTCTAGCTCTTGTGCTATTGTTCCTAAAATCCCACAGTAGTTGGCTTTGAAGTTTTCTGCCGACATAAACCAGTGGGAACCATACTCTTCACTTAGAGTGTTTGATATAGCTGCTTTGACTGCTACTTCAATTCGCTCAATTGCATCCATGACCAAAAGGCGTAGCTTTCGGTCGAAGATGTATAAATCTAACACAGCATCGAAAGTTGTACCAGCTTTGAAATGGTGATGTAAGTCACTAGCGTCACCATTTTGGAATGGTAAACAATAGGCTGATAGACGATAATATCCGATAAATTCTAGATAGTGTTTTGCTTCTTCTTTGTTACCAATATTCAACCCGCGTGAAGTCAGGAGATTAAGTTGTTCATCCAACTTAAGTGCTGGCTTACTGAAAATTCTTCTAGCTTCAAACACCTGTTACTTAACAAACATTAGAGGTTGCAGTTATAGCATTCCCTAAGATCTGCCTAAAGTAACGGTTTAGCTTCAAAAATTTAAAACCCACCTGGTGCGCTTCCTAGAGAGGCGTGGTGGGTGTTATTACTTTTAAGCATAGCTGCCTCTCGTACCATTGTCAATATATGGTACTTGGCTGCAACTTCGCGTTTTCGTTACTTGCATTTCAGCTCAACCTATAAATTACAGCAAGTCATTGCAATCGTAACTCAGCTATGAAACGGTCTAGAGCTTTAGCAGCGGCTTTGTACCCCGACGCTTGCCTACCTAGTTTCAAGCCTGAAAGAATGCGCTCGCGTACAGCTTCTAGGTCTGGCTGCTGCTCGGTCTGTTGCCTGAGAGCAGAGTTTTCCACTCTCAGGCTTTTGACTCCCCCATCAGTTCTGTCTCCACTACTGTTAGACGCTGCAATACAGTATCTTGCAATAGCTGGGATAACTGTTCTACCTCAGAGGCTAGCTCGTTGACAGTTTCGCTTAACTGACGTTGACTAACAATGTCTTGCACTGTCAGAGGTGGCTGAGCTTCTTGCTGACTCCTGGCGACGGCTAGCCCCATCTCTATCAACTCAACAATCGCTTCGGAGCGATTGCCTTTAGTCTTGGCTGTTGCGTAATCCAGCACAGAGCTGAATATTTCATTGGGGATTCTGAGCGTTACCGATTCAGACAAGCTAGATGAAGGTGTTTTCGCCATGTATTACATTGACTAATATTGTTTCTAGTATCTTCTAGTGTATTGCAGTGTCAGACAGAATTGGCTTCTGAATCGATGCTGCCAGAAGAGGCGCGCTCACACCCACCAAAGACTGCGCTCTTGAGGTACTGTCTAGGTGTAGCCTGTAAATTATCACCTTAATCGCTGTATTGGATGAAGATCGACAGGCACGGCAGAGCCAAAATACTCACCCCAATTGAAATCCAGTTGCTATTTAACTCTGGGCTACAAAACAGCCGAGATCGCGCCCTGTTTGGCATCTGCCTGTATACTGCCTGTAGGATTCAGGAAGCCTGCACCTTGAGGCGAAAAGATGTCTTCGACGAAAAAAGAAGAGTACGTAGTGAATTAATCATTCGCAAAGCCAATACCAAAGGTAAGTTGGCAACGCGCACGATTTGGGTGGGTGAGGAACTGCGGAGTTTGTTAATTGACTACAACCCCCCATCCTACCAATGGTTTTTGTTCCCTGGTCGTCACGGCAAAGGACACATTAACCCAGATTCCGCTGCTCGTATACTGCGAGAAGCCTGTCAACGAGTTGGCATAGAAGGGGCTAGTACCCATTCATTCCGGCGCACCGCCTTAACGATAATGAGCGACGCTAGAATCCCGTTGCGAGTCATACAGGAAGTATCGGGACACCGGACGCTGGACGAATTACAAAAATACTTAGAGGTACGCCCAGAGCAAGTCAGGGGAGCGATCGCGTCTTTATCTATGTTATCCCTAGTCGGGAAAACGAAGATTACTGACGTGAACTTATTAGAAGAAATTCTTGAAGGGCTCTTAACAGCGAACCAATGGAAGAATTGCGTCAAATCTATCAGCACTCGACACAAGAGTGAAGTTAGGGACACGAGCTAGAGCGCCAAATTGATTTGTCTATTGAGCGCAATTGAATTGGCAAGCGGTAGAGCGCTCTGGTTGAATAGGTTATGGAAACTCAGCTTTACCTAACCCATTGCGCCCGCCCGTAATGACACAATCAAGCACGTCACCATCTAACCTAGTTTTAAAGTGCGCCACCCCACTCACACTGCAACCCGCTGCGGTCTATCTATCTAGTTTAACTCCTGGCTCGCGGCGAACTATGGGTAAGGCGCTTGGGGCGATCGCTCGACTGTTGACCAACGGACAGTGCGACGCGCTGACTTTGGACTGGGCTGCTCTAAAATATCAACACACGGCGGCGCTCCGAGCCGTGTTGATGGAACGGTATGCACCAGCCACCGCTAATCGAATGCTCTGTGCCTTGCGACGCACTTTGAAAGAAGCCCAGCGGTTGGGGTTGATGAGTGCCGATGATTATGCTCGTGCGGCGGATATTCCCAACGTGCGGGGCGATTCCCCGCAAAGAGGACGAATCTTAAAAACCAGTGAAATTGCAGCTCTCCTAAAAGTTTGCCAGAATGACCCCACGCCTGCTGGTGCTAAAGATGCGGCAGTCATTGCGATTTTAAGTGGCTCTGGATTGCGGCGCTCAGAGCTTGTGGCTCTAGAATTGCTTGACTTCAACCCCGAAACGGGTGCGTTGATTGTCCGCAAGGGCAAGGGAAGTAAATCTCGCACAGTCTACCTGCCAAAGGGCGCTGTCGCTGCGGTTTCTGACTGGCTCAAAGTCAGAGGCGACGCACAGGGCGCTCTGATTTGTCCGATTAGGCGCGGCGGTCATATCGAGCTGCGGAAGATGACCGACCAGGCGGTAATGACGATGCTGCAAAGACGGGCAAAACAAGCTCTAGTCGCTGCTTTTTCTCCTCACGATTTCCGGCGCACCTTCATTAGTAATTTATTAGCTGCTGGTGCTGATGTTATAACTACCAGCCGTCTTGCCGGACACGCCGATCCAGCCACTACCCAAAAATACGATCTGCGGGGGGAGGAAGCCAAGCAGCAAGCCGTCCAGCTATTGCATATTCCTTACGATACGTAAAAAGTTTCTCGCGGTGAAGAAGGCAGTTTTGACTAAGAAAAATTGCTAGTTTGATAGCAGGCTAGCAAAAAATTATCACCTATTGTCACCGCTTTTGAATAGCTGAATGTCTTTAGGAGTAAGGTTTGAGGTCTTGAACCGACAAGTGTTCATGTTGCATCAGTTTGATAGTTTGCTATCAAGCTATCGGTGGCTTCCCGTATTTGCGAAACAGGTCATTAACGGCTTCAATCAGCAGATCGTGAGCAGACACCCCTTTATCGGTAGCTAGGTGTTTGAGTTGTTTCCATGCCCCTTCATCTAAACGCAATGTCTGTCCTTTGCGCTTTGGGGATTGTTCTGGCTCTTCTGTGGGTGAAAGCCCCGCCCTCACGGGCGATACTGCTCCCTTGTTTAGTGTCAGGTCTGCTAGGCTAGGTGGTTTTTTCGCCATGCTCGCTTACTCTCCTAATAGTTGTTGTATCCATTGCCAGCTTCCAAGAATTTCTGCTGCTGCTTTTCCTTCTGCCTCAATCTCTTTTGCGACTCGACCATCAATCAAGGCGCGACTCAAGGCAATTCGATTCAGGATAGCTACAGGACAGATGGGTAAACCATAGCCAGCCAGGGCGGTTCTAGCTTCTTCGGTCACTCCTGAGCGAGCCGGAGCCTGGTTAAGAACAACCACTGCTGGTTTGCCAATCCCCCGTAGCAATTCCACCGTGCCACCAATAGCTTCCAAGTCCAACACCGAAGGTCGTGTGGGAATAACCACTAGGTCTGAAACCCGCGCTGCACGAACTGCCTTGGTGTCAATGTCAGGTGGAGTGTCGATGAACACTAGGTCTATGCCATCAGCACGGCAAGCCTCTATGTGTTCTTCAATCGTCCCTGGTTGGGACTGAATCAACAGTGGGGTTTGGGCTGGGCGTTTGGCAAACCATGACGAACACGATCCCTGCACGTCCATGTCTGCCAAAACAACTCGCCGACCAGCTTGCTCTGCCTCGACAGCCCAGTGTAGGCTCAGGGTTGATTTTCCTGACCCCCCTTTACGGGACAACAGGCTGACTACTTTCATTTACTATTTTGATATTTTGATAGCAAGATAGCTCAGTTATCTCACCCGCGTTCCAGATGTGTCAAGAAGCGATTCCACGTTATTTCAAAGGAGCGCGATCGCCTGATGGGGGTAATGATAGCAAAATATCTTGATAGTTTGATAGCAAATAATCGTGCCGAATCGATCGTTCCGGCGCGATTCGGGGAGTTAAAACAAGAGCGCCGCTCCAAGGGGTAATGGCGGCTCACAACAGCGAAAGCCACTATTGCTTCAATTACCCAGAGCTAGCGAATTCTTGGGAATTAGCCGCTTTACCTACTACAGGCGGCTGCACAAAAACTAAAGTAGTTTACAGGAGTGGCAACTACTAGGAGAATTGCATGAGCCAACAGAGTGCCGAACGAGTTCCGAAGCAAATGCAAGCCAAATTTGAGGAAATCGTCAGCCTCACCGATACCTTTTGCCAAAAGCATCTCAACGAAGAATATGCCCAACTGTGCCGAAAACTGGCAGCAGCGTTGAGTCGGAAACGTCCTTCACCCTTAGCGAAAGGCAAGGTTAACACTTGGGCTTGCGGTATCGTCCATGCACTAGGCATGGTGAATTTTCTGTTTGACCCAAGCCAAACACCCCACATGAGTGCGAGTGAAATTTACCAGCAGTTTGGGGTGAGCCAGAGTACAGGCTCAGCCAAGTCCAAGCAGGTGCGAGACGCGATGGATATGTACCAAATGGACCCAAAGTGGTGTGTCCCAAGTAACATAGACAAAAATCCCCTAGCCTGGATGGTCTCAATCAATGGCTTGATTGTGGATGTCCGTAATGCCCCGCGTGAATTCCAACAAGAGGCATTCCGCCAAGGTTTAATTCCTTATCTGCCAGAAGAGAAACAAAAGTAAGGAACAGAAACTTATTGCCAATACCCTGCATGGTTGCAAGCGCCAAATCACCGCCTAGAAAAAAATATCAGTCATAGACGAACTCTCCCAAGCCATGTTGTCAGAATTGATGACTGGATAATCGACAACTCTACCATTATTCAAAAAGGAGTATTAACCGATGCAACTAGAAGATTACTTCAACTTTCTCGCACCCAATGACATTCGACTCGCTGGCTCCCGCATCGGGATTGAAACCATTTTGTACGAGTACATCTATCGCGCTCGGACTCCAGAAGAAATCGCCCAAACTTATCCTTCCATTACATTAGAACAAGTCTACGCCACAATTCTCTATTACCTGCATAACAAAGAAACTGTTAGCAAGTACATTGCTGATTGGTTAGAGTATTGCCTGAAATCAGAGCGAGAGCAGGATGAAAATCCGCCTGCCTTTGTAGTCAGACTTCGCCAGTTAAAAGCAGAGCGAGGAGCAGCCACACAGGTTTTAAATGAGCATTAATTATTTACTGGATGAAAACTTACCTCCCCTGTATAAAGTGCAGCTTCTCCGTCGCCAAAGCGATCTAATCGTTTGGATGATTGGAGAGCCTGGAGTTCCCCCTACAGGCACATTAGATCCAGAAATTCTGTTGTGGTGTGAGATCAACAACTTTATTTTGGTCACAAATAACCGCAGTTCCATGCCCGTACATTTGGCAGAGCATCTAGCCCAAGGACACCATATCCCAGGAATTTTCGTCCTGCGTCCAAGAGCAGAAATCGGGCAAGTCCTTGATGACTTAATTCTAATTGCTTTGGCAGGAAATGAAAATGAATATCAAGACCGAATTGTTCATATCCCTCTGAGTTAATTGGGGTGGATATAGCGAAAACTCTATTGGCGAATTCAAAACCGAGTCAAATGAGCATGGCTTACTCCCCGTTCTGGGCTTCACAAAGAATATTCCAACAGCGTTATTGCAAATCAGTGAAAACAGTCAAATTTAGAAAGTTTATTTCTCTCTAATGCTTTGAAAGTAGAACAAGCTAAAGTCGCTTTATTGGGAAAAACAAAAATATGAAAAATCAAAAGGATGAAAAATCAGATTGAATAAATGTTGAATAGACATAATTTTATGTCTATTTAAGTCGAACAATGATAAAATTTAACTGCTGCTATGATAGACTATACTAATTCTAAAAATAACCTAACCAAATTTATCCTGAATCTTCGTAATTCAGAAAAATTTGCTCCGATTAATCATACTAATATCAGTGCGGAAATTGACACAAATTTATTTGTTGACAGGGAACAACTGATAGAGGCGTTACGGGCTGGCTTCTTAGAAGGCATTAAGGAAATAGCTAGAGAGACGGCTATTAGATTGATTAAAGATACATGGGTCCAGCCTGTTCGAGCTGGAGATGAAGCCTATGTAGAAGAAATCGCCGCACAGATAGTAGAGAGCTTTGCGGCTGATTTAGAACAAAACACAGCTTTGGAAAGTATAGCTGACAATGTGCTTTCGTCAGCAATACCAGTTACAGAACCACAGCTCCATTCCATAGTTCCTATCCCCTCATCAGCCGTAATGTTTTCCAGCATTGAAGCTTATATAAGGAAAGACTTATGGCAAAAGAATGAGAACGGCATAGCCTATTTGCAGCATAGAGCTAAAGGGAACCCCAACAATTACATTGAGCATTACATCTCTAGCCCAGGCGATATTACCATGCTTCCCTTGGATGAAGCTCAACAAATTATTGATAAGTTTGGTTTTACAACTGCCAAGCTCCACCTGATTTTTGCTGCCCATGCTATGAAACAGGAGAAACCTTGGGAAAGTAAATTTAACCTAAAAGCAAGCGATATCATCCAGGAATTTGGCTGGGATAAAAATCACAAAAAACCAAAATCAGAAAAGCTGCTAGAGATTGCTACCACAGCCTTTGCCCTTGATTGTCTGTTAGTCAAGGCTGTTTGGGTGGAGGGGAGGAACAAAAAAGGACAAATTATAGGTAGCGCTCCTGTAGGAAGAATGTGGAACGTCCAGATTAAACCTATCGGTCAGTTTAATTTTGAAGGGAAGATAGACAATCCTGATGAAGTTTACATCACAATACAGCCAGGATTGTGGACTCAAGATTTTTTGAACCGAGCTGGAGCCAAATCGCGGGAAGCTTTATATCAGTTTGGCTACTTAGCCCAGCAAGTTTTAAAAATCGATCCTTACCATGATGAACTCGCGCTAAGGCTGGCTATATATCTAACATTGGATAGTCGGGTTCGCCTTGATGGAAAGTACAAAGTACGGGAGCTATTAGAAATTACATTCCCCAAATCGGTTATAGATAACGCTCGGTTAGACCGCCGCAAAGCCTATGACCTAAAGCAGCGTTGGGATAATGCAATGAAGCTACTGCTCAAGCTGGGCTGGCAGATCGCGTTTGACTCAGAAACCTACCCCGAAGGGCTAAGACCAGAATCCAAGGATAAGAAGCCTAAAGGCTACCTAGACAATCTGCTGGATGCGAAGTTAACTATCAAGCCCCCCACTCCTATCCCTGAACTCATAGCATCCAAGGTAAAACCTAAGGTAGAACCATTACAGTCCAAAGCAAAGCTGAAGCCAGCTCCTAGCACCGCCTTGACTAGCAGCCAAGTTAGAGAAGCACGTATTGCAAAAGGGTGGACTCAGGCTAAGCTGGCTGGTGTTCTTGGCGTGTCTCAAAACCTGATCTCCCTTGTTGAACGGGGTGAACGCACCGTCAATCCAGAACTAGCCGCCCAGATCCGAAATCTTCTGGATATCCAAGATTGAGTATTGCTACTTAACAGTTCCAAACTACCAGCCGATTATTACCCGTGGTTGGCTGGTTTTCTGTTTTAGCTTTGTTTTAAAAAAAATAACTCAAAAAATTAGCTTGAAATCATTACCATACATAAGTTTGAGCTTTAAAACAAAACCATCCACATCCCCCGACAAAACCATCCACATCCCCCGACAAAACCATCCACATCCCCCGACAATCCATTTTTGAAACCCTGACTACATAAGAGTTTTAGCTTTTTAAAACAGCTCGGAGTAATAGATAAATAGATCAACTTTCCAACGCGGGCTTGGCGGATTTGGCATTATCAAGTGATGCCATTCACATTCCGCCCACTAAAGAGAAATTGCCCCGTCTGCTCTGGCGCTCGACGTGACTGCCAAGAAAACACCCACACGGGGCTAATTCACTGCCGCCACGATGTCACCGTTGCACCTGGCTACGTTTTTGATGTGCATGGGGGCATCATTGGCTGGCAGACCCGCTTTGACGATGCCCAAGAGAACAAGTACAAGTGGCTGTCTAGCCGTTCTGGAAGCCAACTCAACAGTCCGAAGAGGAGGTCGGCACAGTGAAGCTGCCTCCGAGAAAGAAAAAAATCTTCCCCCCAGTCTTCCCCACCGACCCAGTAGGGGCAGAGTTTTGCAAGTGGTTTTGGTCCAATAGCAGGGGTTGGAATTTCATCAGAAGTAACTTACCAGCGCCAGGAGAGAAAACCCGCTGGACAACTCAGCCCTACCCAATCCAACCATTGGAACTGTGGCAGCGGCACGCTGACCCCCTAGAACTGCTAGGAGTTGGTTTCAAGAAATTTACGCGCTACTTGGTAATAGACATAGACCTCCGCAGCAAGTATCACCCGCTCAACGACGAAGCAAAGTATGCCGAAATACTGGCAACTCTGCGCTCGATTGGGTTGAATAGCCCCGTCGTCATCCGTTCCAGTTGGAGCGAGGGGTTGCACATCTACTACCCACTACCCAAAGCCATCTCCAGTTTTGGTGTCGCTTGTGCGGTCAAATGGACGCTGTTTGACAAAGGCATTCTGCTAGGAGACGGTCAGCTGGAAACCTTCCCCAATACCAAAAGCTTTGGCTCGGATGGTAACTTCGTTCAATATAAGTGCCATCGGCTACCGCTACAGCCAGAATCAGGCTCGTACCTGCTAGACGCAATGCTAGAGCCATACTCTGATAGTGTTGAGGATCTGCTGGGTGAATTCAACACCGCCGCCGCACAACAAAACCTAAAACTATTAACTCCAGTTATAGGGCGAAGTTGGTCTCGCCAAGCCGTGTCAAGCGGGTTTGGCAGTAGTGGTAGAGTAGAGACTTGGCGACGGCATCTAGAGCGGAGGATCGGCACGGGCTGGACAGCTTTTTCACAAACCAACGGCTTAATCAAGGACATCGCCACCTACGGGCGAGTATTCCAGAGGCTGTCGGGCTTTGATCTGATTGACTACACGGTGCAGACAGCAAAGAACGCCCCTGGATACGAGCAGTTTTGCCGCCACCAGCAGGAAATTCACCGCCGAGTCTCTGACTGGAGCCGATGCGTGGAGGCGTATTACTGGCCCATAGGGTCAGAGCCTTGCCGCTATGGAACCTACGCTCTCCATTTCCACCAGGAACTAGCTAACGATTGCCCACCAGCCGAGAACAACATAGTTAGCTTCAACGCCACCAAGAGCGCCGAAGCACAAAAGCGCATTACTGTTGCAGTAGCACACCTAGAGTCGTCGGGCAATCTACCCGCAGCTGCCACAGCTAGGAGTTCTGCCATTATTGCCGCATCCAAGCACCTGACGGGAATCGGCATCAGTCAAACCACACTGCATAAGCCTAAATACCTAGCACTGTGGCATCCCGACCACTACCACCTACAAGCCCAAAAGTGTGTAATAGATTGCTCTGAGCCGATTCCAGCCGCTCTATCGGCTCAATCCTACCCGATTCTTCCCGACCCTTGGGACGAGCAGCCTGAGCCACAAACCTTACCACAGCAAGCTTTGCCCGATAATTACACACTCCTCCCCTTAATGAAGGGTTTTTGTATCCTGTGCTTGCCACAGGCAAAAGAAGATCCCCAACCCCATTCCCCTGAGTCAGAAGCTAATTCTAAAAACTCTTTAAATTCTTCAAACTCTTTCCCAACCGAACCAGATAGCTGCTCTGATAAGAATTACAAATCCCCCACATCCGGCGGCGCAGCGTCAAAATTGCATAAATCAGACTTATCAATTGACGCATCTGGCATCGTGGATGTTACCGCCATTGTCCCACCAGAGCAGCAGCAAGAGCAATCTACCTCAAGGCAATATTTCAGGGGAGATGTGCCGCCAGCTGTGCCTGTGTCCAACAAGAGTAAGAGTCCCCCAGTTGCTCCAGCTACCCCAAAAATCCCAACAGCACCCGATCCTGAAGTCACTCGCCGCCTAACCCGAATTTGGCTGGCTGCAATTAGCTACGCCAAAAAAGCAGCCCAAGAGCAGTCCCTAATTGAGGGAAGAAGATTCAGCCCCCAGGAGCGATCGCGCCGAGAAACCATTGCCAAGATGCGTTTCCTTTGGGAGTCGGGCGAACCAATGCTGATGGACGAGGTACTAGCTTGGGCTAGAGCCAATCCAGACCTACTACCAGGGGTCAAGCCGGACTAACACTACCCAATGCTACCCAATGGGTATGCAGCTGGGTACCCATTGGGTAGCGTTGGGTACTCAAGTCTTACCAAGAGTGCCAATCACGGAGCTGCCCTTAAACAGCGTAGGCTCGCGCGTCAAATCCGCTTGCCCAACTACTGTCACACCACTCTACAGCGACCACCAAGTTAAACCAACTTGTTTTCAGTCAATCTAGCAGTGAATTTAAATGGCTTCAATGTTTTACCACATAAACACAAATGGCATTAACAGTAGTTAGTTATGCTTTTCCCATGCGTTCAACATTAATACCACATGGTTTGTGACTTGAAAAGCTTGTTTAACCTATGCTCAACCAATGCGATTAAAAGCCATACCACGTTGTCTCTGACTGGGTAAACATTTATAACTATGCTTTGAAGATGCCATCAACAGTTAACCCACATTGGTTATACATGGAATAGCAGTAGGAGCAATGTATGGAAGATTCTGAAAAAAAGAGCGTACAAGTCACCACCTATTTACCAAAGGAAGTACGCTTAGCAACTCAAAAAATGGATGGATGACAACTACCAGCGCTCAGTCTCATCTGCCGTATCGCTGATAGTAGAACATTTCCTGAAAAAAGACGGACGACCCCTCGGAGACACCGATATAGCCCCCAGAGTAGCCGCCCTAGAATCCGCAAACCTACCACCCAGACTAGAGCAGCTAGAAATTCAGATGCAGCAGTTAAGAGAAGCCCTCATCGCCGCTGGAGCCAGAAGCCTAGCAACAGGAGTAGAAGAGCATTTGGCAGAAAACACCAGTATTAGTAGCGGACAATTCACCTACACAGTTAAAGAAGCCAGAGAGGGGTTGAGTAAAACAGAGATCATGCGCCGCTTGGACATATCCCCAACCACATTGAAGCGGCAGGCAGAAGCAGAAAGGATGACAGAAGAAAAATACTTAAACCTTGATAACCCAATGGCAGTTGGGGACAGGAGAGCGCCCGAAATATTTCCCACCAACCCAAACATCCTCACCTTCTGCATGACTCTAACTGCCCTTGAATACGCGCTCACGGCAGTCGCGCTCAAGAGCGAATTTATCAGCCCTAAAGCCTGTCACAGCATGGCTTTGAGCCGTGTTTTTTCGCTCCAATTGGAGCGACAGGTGCTGCGACGATTAGGAGCCGACTTAGCCCCGAATAGGGGCGTAGTGGTGAGGGATGGTGTGGAAGGTCGCCTTCCACAATCGATTTAGGCTTGAACCGGAAAACAGGTGGTGGTGAAGTAACGATGGGAAGACGATGGGACGACGATTTGACGACGATGGGACGACTTTGTTATGCACTCGCTCTTGTCTTTTCGGTCTCAAGCAGTGCATGAACGGCGATGAGACGACGATGAGACGACGATGAGACGACGATTTGACGACGATGAAACGATAACCAATGTCATTCGCTTTAACTATCTGTTTTTATGTAGCAAGAGCTGCCACTAACTTCCCCTAGTTTTTCCCTAGTAATTCCCTACCTTGCCCCAAGTAGAGTCAATGAAGGTTGGCTCATTCCTAATAAAGAGGGAATTTTCTCAAGAATCTGAGTGAAGTGCCACCAACTTTCCCTAGAAATTCCCTAGAAATTCCCTGAATAGATCGTGCGCGTGCTACAGTCGCATTGGTAGGAATAATGGTTAATGAAGACTTTTGCTCTTTAAAGGTGCAACTGCAACGAGCGTCCACTCACTTCCCACCCAACACCCTTGATGCGCGAACGAGAAAAGCGCGTGAGATCGATAGAGCAATAATGCTAATCGCTAACCATCTGCTTTCTACTCTTAACAACTACCAACAGCTACCAATTGGTACCGCGCATGGTACTAACTTGGTAACGCTTGGTAGTAGTCGTGGTTTTTGACCCAAAAAGACAATTGGGGTAATAGCGGGGATGATTGGGGTAATAGCGGGTAGCATTGAGGTAATTGTGGGTAGCATTGAGGTAATTGTGGGTATGATTGCCCCAATATTGGGGTAATAGTGGGGCGTTCCGATCAATTCCCAATGGGGTCGTTGGGGTAATTACGGGGATGATTGGGGTAATAGTGGGTATGATTGCCCCAATATTGGGGATAATTGGGGTAATTCGCGCTTTTGCGGAGATTCCAACGGGCGGATTCAATAGTTTTCTCCCCACAGCAAAAGCGCGTTGGTAGATTTATTTATTCGCGTCTCGTCACCGAATTTTATTCATCTTCATCCGATTCATCAGTGTCAGGCAGCGAAGACATCCCCATATAACTCACTTCAAGATCGATGTTGAAACTCAACGAGTCTTTAATCGTCCCATCAGCGCCTTCTCCATAAGTTTTTTCGAGTAACTCGACCAGCTCTTGAACCTGCTCAAACTCGTGAAACTCTTCCACCGCTCCATAAGCTGCCACCAAGTAGAAAGCGCGGAGAGCTTTCAAGATCATGTGACGGCGCTTAATTGGTTTAAAGCTTTGCAGATAACGAAATAAAATTCCATCAGGACTATCAGTATTAGGACGATACCGAAAAGTAAAATCAACGAAGTCTTTGTCGCTCATCTCAACTGCCAAACAAATTAGTATTTATACTCAAGAAAACTCGCCAAAATAACGCCACTCTAAACCAATAAAAGTGGCTAACAATGCCAGAAAATTGTAAAAATGTGGCAGTTTTTTCGACAAGTGGGGTCAAAAAACTCTGACTGAGATTTTTCTTCCTCAAACAAAAACTAGTGACCAACTATCCCTCGCCACTTTATAGCAAAATAATGGCATACCTTGCCACTAAAATGAAATAATCTGGCAGTTTTTTTGAAGTCATTTCGCCCCATAGCACCTCTCGTCCCCGTCATCGACCACCACATCACGTCCCCTAATTCCCCCTCTGACCCCGTTCCCGCAGTCCATCCCTAACCCCCACCGACCCGCGCACACCACATCCCCTCTGTTTCCCACAGCACCCCACCACCGCAGGACTCTCCGTTACCCCCGAAGATTTGGTCAGGAGCAAGCTATGCCGCCGTAGCAACAACTACTTCGTCCCCGTGCTATTCTAGGGTCGGCGGCAGCTTGCCAGAAGGGGTTCCCCCCCTCTGGACTCCCCCAAGCTCGTTGTTGCCGACAGCCAAGGAGATGAATTGTAGGATGCATAGATTTGGCAAGCTGTCGTCACCGCTGCGCTACAACTCGCCCCATTTGAATTGGAGGGAATTCCCGCGTGAGCAAACCAAAACCAAAGCGGACTCGGATGGTACGCATCCGATTCACCGAAGATGAATACGCGGCAGTGAGTCAAAAAGCGATCGCCAGCTCGCTAACTTTGAGTGAATTGGTGCGACGCGCTGCTCTAGAAAAACCGCTACCCCAACCCAAAAGTGAAATCGAGATCGCCACTTACGAGCAGCTGGCGAAGTTGGGCAATAACGTCAACCAATTAGCCAAAGCAGCTAACACGGCTGTGAAAATGGGAGATTCGCCACCAGTGACGGTGGAACATTGGCAAAAGGTTTACCAAACCATTAAGCAGTTGGGACTGGAGATCGTCGGTGATCGGTAACATTTCTAAAGGGCGAGGATTTAGGGGCTGCTTGAGCTACCTGTTGGACAAGGAGCAGGCAGAACTAATTGGCGGGAATATGCTGGGAGAAAATGCACGGGAGTTGGCAGCAGAATTCAAACTCTCGCGACAACTCAATCCCGACATCAAGCAACCAGTATTCCACGCCAGCTTATCCTTGCCCAAGCTAGAAGATTATGCCGAACACGTAGACTCAGAGCGCTGGAATTCTATTGCTGCCGATTACCTCCAGCAAATGGGATTTACCCGCAATCAATATATAGTAGTGCGTCACTTCGACCGCGACCACGACCACATTCATATCGTCGCTGCTAGGGTCAAGCTGGACGGGACAGTTGTGGATGACAGTTGGGACTATCTCTTGAGTCAAGATATTATCCGCTCCTTGGAACAGCAATACAACCTAACTCCAGTGTTGAGCAGTTGGGAAGTGCAGCGACGGGGAATAACTAAGGGGCAGTACGAGCAGCAGCGAAGAGAAGTAGAAGCAGGTAGCTCCTCACCCCCCAGTGTCAAACAACAGATTCAAGACATTGCCGAGCGGGTACTACCCACCTGTACCACGCCGGAGCAATTCATCGAGAAGATGCAGGCAGCCTCTGTGCAGATCCAAACTCGCACCAAACGGGATGGCAGCATTAGCGGCATTTCCTACCAATACACCGTGGATGGTACTACTGTTGCCACCCCAGGTAACAAATTAGGGACTGACTATAGCTGGAATGGTATCAATCGGCGCATCAAGGAACTAGCGCCCCAACTAGGTGATGCCGAACTATTGGCAGCAGAGAAGAAAGTAGCGGCATACTTCGCCAAGAAGCCAACTCATCCCAACGAGCAAGAGCTGCAACAGCTCCAACTGGGTGAGCGGAAATTAGCGGCTAAGTATGACGATTTATTCCAACAAACTCTTGAGAAACTGGACGAGATAGAAAATGCTTCTTGGTTTACACGATTGTTACCCAAATACAGTGCTGACACTGCCCAATTGGAAATAATATCAGCCCAAAAGGATAAAGTTTATTCTGACTGGATGGCAATGGGGAGAAGAGTTGAAGAATGGCACAGCCAACGGGAGGAATACCGCCGCTGGCAGTCATCCCCTGCAACGAAGGAAATGGAGCAGTTGAGAGATTACCTCAACACTCCCCAAGTCCAAACTAGGTTAGAGCATATAAAAGAAGAACAGCGCTTTGAACGGGAACGACAGCAGGAAGGTAGAGAAATCTCTATTGCCGTGCAGCAGTTGTTTAGGCTTAATGGCATTCAACCACAACCGGACGGTTCCTTAATTCTTGAAGGGAATCGTTGGAGACTTAAACAAATAGGTAACACCGTCAGCGTGAGCGTGAAAGCGGATAACCGTGAAATTCTCAGGGTGGAAGGGAATAAAACTGTCGTGTTTAACCCCACTCCAGAAGAAAGAGATAGAATGCGCTCCTTACGGTCAAAGGTGAAAGAGCAACTGCAACAGGATATGCGGCAACGGTCAGCCGAAAGAAGGCAGAGTCGGGGATTTAGCCTGTAGTAAGGGCTTGATAATTTCCTACGAGAGCGTCGCTCTGGTCGCTTGGATAAGCCTTGCGGTGTGGGATACGCAATTTGGGGAAGGCGACTCATAAATTGCGCTCGCAACGCAGTATCTTCACCCTAAAAGCTTTCTCACAGCCTCTGGCGCTGCTTTAGATTCTCTTTAGAAATCAGCTCTTAGTGTTAAGTTTTTATATTACCTCTGCATTTAATTGAAAAATTCATCAATTATTTTCTTCCTCCGTATATTTAATGTGTCTCTGTTTCAGTACAATCCCTCTTGGATTACTAACAAAACCAAGGCTAGCTTGGTTTTGTAGTTTGATTTTCTGACTATTTCAAATCTGTGTGCCAACAGCAACTTTTCTTGGCTCCGAGCTGAATTTGCTTTGAGAGCGCTATACATCAAAGCCACCTTTATTCCCTGCTCTCGTTCCCTGGCGAGAGCCAGGGAACGAAGAGTAGACAAGATATGTGGCAAGCAATTAGTAATCAAGGTATGGCTTCTTGGCATTCATAGTCTATCAACTTTACTACACTCCTCTTTTACACCGCTGAAATATTCAATCGCAAGCTTTCATTTTTGAATTTAAAAGCCTGCAACAATGCTCTTTTTATCTCTCACCAATCTGAAAGATAGGAGCAATCTAACCTATGACTTCATGGAGCAACTTAATGTCAATTAAATACTGGCTACCCCTTGTAGCCTTCCTTTGCTTGCAAACACCAGCGCTTGCTGAACGTTATGGTTCAGCACCGTTTGATCCATCGCCTGAAGATGATGAACATTTCATGGTAGATAAGGCTCCTGGTAACTTGGATACTGGCTGCACCTATCGTGACGGTAGTCCTTTGAGATTCAAAGTCAAGATTAACCGATATGTTGGACCGACCGAAGATAACGGTACCTTGAAAAACATCGGTCAACTGATCGAGCGAGGAGTCATTTCCGAATACGCTGAGCTGAAGATGCCAAACTATGATGTTGACTCCAGTGCCCGAATCAACCCTGAGACAGACCTAGTATATTTCAACGGTACTCCAATCGGCAAGCTAACTGGTGTTAATAATGCTTGGGAGACGAATAGCTTTAAAATACCTACCAGATTAATAAAGTTTCCTGCTAGGCGAGGTTCAAATGGAGCTGACAATTCTGAAGTCTCCGCACCCGATCCCGCAGAAAACGAAATTCGGATTGACATTGACACGACTGAGGGCGGTTGGTGCGCTGCGATTGACTGGGCGCAGATTCAGTTCAAAGCTATGGCTCCTTTGTTGTTAATTCACGGCACTGGCGCAAACCCAAAGGCAGCTTGGGAAGAGCTACCTGGTGTTACCAATTACTTAACGGGTTTAGGTATTCCTTTTGAACACAAGATTCAGCTTGGTCCTAACGCTCGGATATTTGAAGGGAAGAATCGCCAAGGTGAGATTGAAAATGGTAATGCTGAAGCTTTAGTACAGCACATCCGCAACAATGCCGCAAGTTTTGGTGTCCAAAAGGTGCATCTTGTAGCTCATAGCAAGGGTGGTTTGGATAGTCGTGGCTACCTCAGTAGATACCTTCCTCCAGATGTGGACAGAGTGCTGTCCCTTCACACGTTGTCTACACCACATCAAGGCTCAATTCTTGCTAATCTCTCGGTGGCACAACGGGAAAAAGCTGTATTAGCAACATTTGTAACAGACAACGAAGATGTTAGAAATTTTCTTGACGGAGATTTATTGTTTACCGGAATTACTGCCATAACTGGATTTGGTCCTCAGCGACCTGCTCTTGACGACCTACGGGTTGAAGCTATGACAGCTTTCAATAGAAGCAATACTTTTCCTTCCAGAGTCAAGCTATATACTTACAGTGCTGACGCGGATCTGGACGACGGATGTATGAACTTAAACCAGCAGTGTCAGATTACTGCTGCCGAGGCACGACCAGCTGTTCCCAATTTTGCTCCTGACTTTGCTGCTTCTTTCATCGCTAGCATGCAATATCGGATATTACGCGATGTCTCTACTGTCGAGATTAATCAGCGTAAAATCCTTGATAACACATATAGGATAGACGTGACGGCTAATCGCACCTCCACT
>NZ_JBOFLP010000077.1:0-11875 GCF_051657925.1 Chroococcidiopsis sp. | reverse complement strand
ACTTCCCTTTCCGCTCTCTGTTCGAGTACCTTGGAGAGTGCCGCACCACTGATGATAATCCCACCGATGAAAACTACGACCAACATTAAGCTAAATTTGGCAGTAAGCTTAAGATTTTTTAACATTTTGGCTTGTAAGTAGAGATTTATTTTACGATGGTAGAAGAAGTGTATATAATGCTACTTAAAATTATAAATTAATTTCATCTTTTCCCTGAATGGAGACCGCACCTCAACGATCCAGCAATACTATTAACTACAGCTGGGTGAAAATGAATTCCAGATATTCGCGTCGTCTCTTTTTACTTCAATTATTTTTCTTAGCAGCTTGTGGTTCGCGATCGCTACAAGGTGAGGGAGAAGAGCTAATCATTGGTACAGTTAGCTACTCTGAGGGTCAACAGACGCTCAGCCAGTACGATCGCTTGATCAATTACTTAGGCGAGAAGACTGGTTCGTTGGTGAGGCTAGAGCCTGCCTTTAATGAGAATAAAGCCCTAGAACGAATTCGCAATCGCTCGTGGTCGTTGGTGTTTGCTCCTCCAGGCTTAGCTGCGATCGCCATCACCCAGCAACAGTACCGTCCCTTGTTTACCTTGGAAGGAGTTCAAAACTTACGCTCGATTTTGGTTGTTCAAGAAAACAGCCCCATTCGATCTCTGAAAGACTTAGCAAATAAAACAGTAGCCTTGGGTCAACCTGGTTCTGCAACGGGATTTTATTTACCTATTTATAATCTGTATGGCTTAACTTTAGCAGAAATTTTATTAGCGCCTACGCCAAAAACTATATTGAGTTTGGTAGCTGAAGGTAAAGCCGATGCGGGGGCGCTTTCTCAAAGAGAATTCAATGTTTATAAAACGCAGTTTCCTCAAATTTCTTTTCGCATCTTATACAACGATCCCCACAGCGTACCACTAGGATCTGTTTTAATTTCGCCTACTATCGAGCGCAATCGCCAAGAATTTATTCGTCAAGTTTTAAGCGAAGCTGCTTCCGTTTTAGCGCAAGAAACAGGTTACGTTCCTACAGGTTCAATTCCAGATTATCGCTACATGATTTCTGTAGTCGAGCGTGTCAAAAGCATTTTTCCCTACGAACTGCAACCAGGAAGCGCCCAATTAAAACCTGCACGGTTGTTTAAAGGGTAAGTGGTTGTTGGGAAGTGGGTAGCAAGTAGTGAGTAGTGGGAAATGGAGTTTTAGAACTCACGCAGAATTACTTTTTTAGAGGGAAGTTCTGTCTGTTGGTTTACCATACGATCGCTTCAGCAATACTAATGCATCGAGTTCGTCCCCCTCTATGGACATCACCCGCGCCAGAACTTGATTTTGGTTTTCCTAGCGGTCATGCCATGAATAGCATGACATTGGTAGCTACTCTCGTTATTTTGACTAGGGGTAGTCCTTGGTGTTTGTTGGTATTAATTGGCGGAAGTGTATATGCGATCGCGATCGCTTGGACGCGACTGTACTTGGGCGTTCATTATTCCCAGCGACATTTTAGCAGGATGGATGGTTCAGTCGCTTGGGCAATTGGAGTTAGCTTTCTCGTCAGACTAAAGCGGACTGCGGCGATCGCTCCTCGCACCGAACAGCCAAAAAATGAAACTACCTTACTACCCGAAGAAAGTGGGGAGAAGTCGTAAGTCGTAAGTCGAGAATTAATAACTGGTCACTGCTCGTGCGCTCCCTGCTTCCTGCTCCCTACTCCCTGCTCCCTGCTCCCTGCTCCCTCTCTTAATCTCTAACCTTTGAGACAGGAAAGGCGATCGCCAAGATTGTTACGTTTTGGTTGTGATAGTTAGCACTTGCTCACAGTAATTGTCATATTTTGATAGATTTTTCTATCGAAAGTTTTGATATATTAGTCTATCGAAACCTCTAGTTAAGAGGAAAAAGAGTTTATGGCTTTTGAACTGCAATCTCTACCCTACGCAAACGACGCTTTAGAACCTTACATAGACACGCAAACCATGCAGATCCACCACGATCTGCATCATGGAACTTACGTAAACAATTTAAATACAGCACTGCAATCGCAACCAGATTTACAGAGCAAAAGTATTGACGAATTGATTCGCGATCTGAATTCATTACCCGAAGCAGTTCGTACTCCTGTCCGCAATAATGGTGGCGGACATTTCAATCACTCGATCTTTTGGACATTGATGGCTCCTAATGCTGGCGGGGAACCTACAGGCGCGATCGCCCAAGTCATCAGCGATAATTTTGGCGATTTTGAAAACTTCAAAACTCAGTTTAACGATGCTGGCACGAAACGTTTTGGTAGCGGCTTTGTTTGGCTAGTTCGCTCAGCTGATGGCAAGTATGAAATTGTCAGCACGCCCAACCAAGATAATCCTTGGACGGACGGACACTTCCCCATCATGTGCAACGATGTTTGGGAACACGCATACTACCTTAAATATCAAAACCGTCGTGCTGAGTACCTCAAGCAGTGGTGGAATACAGTCAACTGGAGTGAGGTCAACAATCGTCTATCGACAGCGCCATAATGTAGCTAGTTAGGTAGAAAAGATCCCCCTAACCCCCCTTTTTTAAGAGGGAAATCAATTCCTGATAAAAAAGCGAGGAATGAATGTCCTTCTGGAAGAGAGGAAACAAATGCCCCCTTTTTAAGGGGGTTGGGGGATCGAGATCCAAACTTCTAGTGCGTAACTCCTGCTTGTAAAATTCAAAATCTCATATCGCTCGGATGTCTCTATGGTTCCAGCTAATTTCGTAGAGCGTAGAAGCTGCGATCGCATTTTTTCTCATCGAAAAATCATTTCTCTCGGTGTAATCGCAGTTATTCTCTATACGGTGGTAGGTTTCTGTCTTGCCAGTCTCAAGATTAATTTGGGCTTTTGGTCTATAGGAATTCTGTTCTATCACTGGCAGCTAGCAAACTTAGTCGGTGTAGCTAGCAGTCGGTATCGACAAAACGGATCGATCGCCTTGACGGGATTAGTGGGTACGGCGATCGCCTACCTCGTCCAGCAGGCAAAATCGAGCTTGTTGCCCTATCACTGGTTGGCAATTGGTCTAGTGGCAACGATTAATTCTTATGTAATGACTGCGATCGCGCTGAGGTATTGGCAAAAACTAGGGGCGATCGCATTTACAACAGCAGTAGCATGGTTGGGCTTATTGTTGGGATGGGTAGCACATAACTATCCCGGCGTTTCTTAAGCTAACTTAAAATTTGCGTTAATCTAGGTTTGATAGCCCAGTAAGCCTATCTACCTGGCATGAATGATGCGATCGAGCGGGTAAGGGTCAAAAATCAGATTTTATCTGTTATCAAAATGCACGGCTCGCAAACGGCTGTGGATTTAGCAGTTAAGTTGCAGGTTTCACCTATGGCAATCCGCCAGCATATGCAAACTCTTCAAGATGAGCAATTAGTCACTTATAGCGAGCAAAAGCAAGCGGTTGGTCGTCCAGTCAAGTTTTGGCAATTAACAGAGAAAGCCAACGCGCTTTTTCCCAACCATCACGCCGATCTGGTGGTGAAATTAATTGAGGGAGTCCGCAAAGTATTTGGCGAAGCTGGGTTAAAAGTTTTAATTGGCGAACGTACTCAAGCTCAAATTCAAACATACTCGGCGCAGATGCAACACGCTCAAAACTGGCGAGAACGAGTGGCAATTCTGACTCAACTGCGAACTCAAGAAGGTTATATGGCAGAGATAATTGAAGAGTCACCAGGAGTCTTGTTACTGGCGGAAAATCATTGTTCAATTTGTGCTGCTGCCCAAAGTTGTTCGCAGTTGTGCAGTTCAGAATTGCAAGTGTTTGAAACTCTGCTTGGTTCTGATGTTAACGTCGAACGAGTCGAGCATATTTTAAGTGGCGATCGCCGTTGTGCTTACCGCATTTCTAGTTGTAACTGAGACAAGTTGCTGAATTTTACTCTCAATTTTTTAGTAACTGCTCCCTGCTCCCTACTCCCTGCTCCCTGCTTTCTGACAAAGCTAAATGTTTCAATAAAGTTGCCTGTGACAAAGGTGCTTGCAGGTGACTCCAGGGTAAGACTTGTTCGTGCGACCAATTGCGAAACACGTAGAATTCTAAATCGGGTATTTGTCCGCGTAACTCTTTAAAAGCGCGGCGATAGCTACCGAGACTGTCACCGTAGTTTCGCGTCAATTCCAACAGGCGGGACAAACGGCGATCGCCTCTCGATATTAAAGCCTGAATCACCGACCAATTATAGCTTTCGGGACGAAAATCAATCCCTTGGGGTTTGAGGTGTTTCTGTAAATATTGCAAACGCTTCTCGGCTTGGGGATTGACTCCATACCACTGAAACGGGGTGTGTGCTTTGGGGACAAACGTACTGCATCCCAGGGTTAACCTTAATCCTGGGGCAGATTTTTTGAGCGATCGCATCATTTTAACTGTTTCTTCCAGATCTTCGGGTTCTTCCCCAGGTATGCCCACCATACCGTAAAGTTTCAAGCTACTCAGTCCTCCCGCTTTGGCATTCACTGCCGCTTGGACGATCTCATCGTTATGCAGTTTTTTGTTAATAATTTGACGCAACCGTTCCGAACCGCTTTCTACAGCAATGGTGAGCGATCGCGTGTCTCTTTTTGCTAAAGTTTGTGCTAGTTCTACCGTGACAGTATTTGTCCGCACCGAGGCAATGCTCAAACGGACATCATCGTATTTTGGTTGACTTAAATAAGCTAATAAATCGTTAAATTCTGGATGTTGGGTAACCGATGCCCCCAATAATCCTATCCTGTTTGTAACTGTCAGTCCTCGTTCGATCGCGGGAATCAGAGAACCTTCCAAACTTGCCGTGCGAAAAGGTAGAGTGAGATAGCTAGCCAGACAGAAGCGGCACATTTCAGGACAACTGCGTACCACTTCCACCATAAAAATATTTTCCCAGGCTGCTTTTTCAGTCACAACCGTAGAAGCAGATAGAGTATTACCTCGATAAGTTTGCTTTTCTATCTGATGAGGAATATCTGGTGCAATTGGTTTAATGGATTGGATACAACCTGTAGGATCTTCATACGTCACCTCATACAAGCTGGGAATATAGATTCCTGGTACTTGTGCTAGGTGATGTAATTTAGTTTTTCTATCGGCTGTCCGAACTTGTTTGTAAGCTTCAATAAAATTTCCTAATAAATTTTCTCCATCTCCCAACAAAATAACGTCAAAAAATTCTGCGAAGGGTTCGGGGTTAGCCGTCAAAACGGGACCACCACCAAATACTAGGGGATCGCTATCAGTGCGATCGCTAGTATGAATTGGAATGGAGATAGATTCTAAGAGATTCAGAATATTAACATAATCCAATTCCCACGAACAAGAAAAGCCGACTAATTCAGGCTGACGTGGTAGCGGTTCGGATATATCAGTAAATAAGCGACTGACATCAACATCAGCACGCATTGCCAAAGTTGCCCATACGACTTGATATCCCAAGCTGGTAATTCCCACGGTGTATTCGTTAGGAAAGGCGAAGATAGCGGGGATCGCGTCGGATTCTGGAGTTTTTGGGGTAAATAGTAGGCGTTCGGCAGAAAATGTAGACGTTCGGGAGTCGGGAGTCGGGAGTCGGGAGTCGAGAGTCGGGTAATTCATGCATTAACATTTGTAGGGGCGCAGTTGTACGTCCTTCCAAGGGTACGGGAACAATTTAGAATTATCTATATCTAATTTTAAGACCTACAACGATCGGGTTGAAGATTAAAGTCAGTGCGTTTGCCAAAATGATTGGTAATGCTTGTAGATAAATGTCATAAATTAACCATAAAAATACGCCTGTAGAAAATATAACTAACATAATGAAGGAAACATCTTGAGCCGAGTGCGATCGCCATGTTTTCATCAGTTGAGGGATAAATGCGATCGTCGTTAAACTTCCAGCAACCAATCCTAAAATTGTAATTAAATCCATATAGTGTAGTAATGTGGACAATACTCACCATTATTTATTACGATAAAATGCTTCTATTTTAAGTGAAAAACTTAACATATAGGACGATCGGAAATTGCAATCGTGAATTTCAATTAGGACAGCTCTATTGTTTGCTATAGTTTGACAAATGACCAATGACTAATGACCGGTCGAAAGCCATGCAACCCGATCTAATAAATTTGTATATTACCAGAGAGGAATTGCAACAGATTGCTGGCATTAGCCAAAAAGACTGGAAGGCTTATGAGAAATTAAAATATCCACGCTCGGCACAAGTCTTGATTTTAGAAGGCTATTTAGAACAAATTTTACTTTTAGGCTGGGGATTAGTTCCAATCTTTTACTTGGTTAAATGGAAATATTTTAGAAGGCATTTGAGAAATTTAATACTAGAAGTCGACCGATATAACGTTTTAATTAGAATTATCAATCTTGGCGATGAACTAAAAGCTGCTGGAAATCAAGGAGCTGGAATTGAGAATAGAGAAAAGGCGATCGCGGCGCTGCAAATAACAAGAGACAGTTTAATTTGTGCAATTAAAACAGAAAAAATTCTCAGAAATAACAGAAATTTAATTAACCGCAACCTAAACTTACTGACCAACAACGTATCATCTCTACAAGCCTTAGAAATTAATGCTGAAGCATCTGAATATAGCAGGTTATTAAACGAAGCCGTGCAATTAACCACAGACGTACAAACAGAAATGAAAAAGCTAGAAGCGAGTAGGGAGAAGTCGTAAGTCGTAAATCGTAAGTCGTAAGTAACTGAGTCTCCTTCTAATGTTGCAGCGCCCTTGCTAGTACTAGCATGACAAAAGCTGCCAGTAACGCCCCCACCACAATACTAAAAATTGCTGCATCAAAACTACCAGTCACCGCTACAATCGAGCCAGTAATCAGCTTAATTCATCGCAATAGTTAATCATGTTGGGTTGATGTTTTTCTAATTTACGCATCAACTCTTGTCGCAGCAAACGAATGCCGTTAAAACACCCTCTTTTCAAGTAAGTTTTATCGGCAATCAAGCAATACAGACAACGATCTGAAAACTGACCTTTTCTAACTTAAACAACCTATTAAATACCTGAACTTATTTATATCGACAACTCTCGACATATCAAAGAACATACTAAAAGCACAAATTAATTGTCCTGCTAATGCTAAAAACTTATTCGTTTGGTCGTCGCTCTATATTATTATTAATATTTGGTTTACTCCTAGCACTTTTCATATCAGCAGCTCAGATCGTAACAGCACATGCCACAGCGATTAAAGTTAATGCGATTGAAAAGAGCGGCTTACACCACACACTAGTGCAAGCAAATCCAGATAATCTTGATGAAAATTCGGTAGAACTAATCATCAGCGATATGCAGGGTCAGCATGAAGGTAAGATGCGCGGAGTACCAGCATCATATGACTGGTCGCAAACTCCAAGAGTCAAGTTAGGTAACAATCCTGGAGAATTGCAAGCACTAATTGGATGGGGTATCGTCAACGAAGCTGCCGAGGGCAATCCAGCTGCAAATACTCGTGTCGAGCTAGGAGAAATTCACACCTATTTACTACAAAAAAGTAACAACCGATGGTTAGCTTTGCAGAGTTCTATTCCTGTAGGAGCTGCATATAGGGAAGACTTTGCAGGAGGCATCAATATTCCTGCGGATATTCGGCAGGAGCCGCAAGGCACTATCTCAGTGACAGCGGGCAATGGATATAATTTTCATTTTTGGTCCAGAAACAGAGCAGGAATAGATCCAAACGATGTCGCAGGTGTGTTTACAACGTTTAGAGCCAGATTAATTCTGGATAACCCTAGTCAGCCAGACGATCGCGATATCGCGCGATATCTTGCTCTAGCTGGAGCCGATTATTGGACAAATGTTTGTTCATCCAATGGTGAAAGAAATGCAGATGCTGCTATCGGCAAAGCCAAGTATGCTACACGAGAATGGAAATACTTCAACATGACAACAGTATCTCCAGAGGTTCTCAGAAGCAATCCTCCTCCACTGGAGTAGCAGATTTTGACAAATTCGACCGCGATCGCCCTACTGCGGATCGCATTATGTGTCAAAAGTTGCTAAGAAGCCATCAAGCATATTGATAAACAACATCAACAACAGCAAATGTAGGACCTTAGCCACTTGTCGAACTTGACAACCTCCACACCTTTTAAGTTAGCCTATGTCAAATTTGTTATGGCGCTGTTGCCAGGAGGCAAAACTATGGCTCAGATCGTAGACTCCTTACCTGATGAGTATCAAGAGCGCATTTTGTGCAACTATAAAAACGCAACAAGTGGAATTCAAATTGCACGAATTACGAATATTCCTCACTGGTACTTGGAGCGAGTTGTATTTCCCGGTCAGCACTTGCTATTTGAGGCAATCCCAGAAGCGCAGTTAGAGATCCATAGTGCTAAGATAGCTAGTGCTATTCCTGCTGACACCATTCTTTGCGAACAACTGCAAGTTGATGCAGGCGAAGAAAATAACTATAGCAGGGAGCAGGGAGCAGGGAGCAGATGAAAAAGACTTGGCTAATCTTGCTTGTAGACAATTGAAATGTCCTCATCTATCCACTCTCTGCTATAGATAGATCTGCTCTATCTTCACGCTTGAAGTAGCACTACAGGCTGGCATGGCACGGTTGATAAAGGGCGCGGCTGTCCTGCACCCTTTATTCAGCTTCAGAGAGTTGAATAGCACTTAAATAGTTATTCAGCGCAATGTTTTAATTGGCTCGGCAGGTATTCGCTCTTTCCTTAACTCGGCAAAGAAACTAGAGTAGAAAAAACCTGCTAGGACTGCCCCTAAAATTGGAGCTAGCCAAAACAACCAAAGTTGAGCAATATGCTCTCCTCCAGCAAAAAGTGCTGGACCCGTGCTGCGAGCGGGGTTGACTGAGGTATTAGTTACAGGAATACTAATTAGATGAATTAAGGTCAGTGCTAAACCAATAGCAATGGGAGCAAAACCTTGGGGAGCGCGGCGATCTGTAGCTCCTAAAATCACCATCAAGAACATGAAAGTCATTACGACTTCGGTTAAGAAGCAGGCTGCTAAAGAATAACCACTGGGTGAATGCGCACCGAAACCGTTTGTTGCCAATGGGTTCGAGCCGGTGAGAGTGAAGCCTGCCTTACCGCTAGCAATTAGATAAACAACTCCCGCACCCGCGATCGCACCTGTGACTTGGGCAATGATATATGGCAGTAGTTCAGAACCAGGAAATCGCTTGCCAGCCCAGAGTCCGAAAGTTACAGCTGGGTTGAGATGGCAATCAGCAACGTGTCCTAATGCATATGCGATCGTCAGTACCGTCAAACCAAAAGCGATGGATACACCAACTAGTCCGATTCCTAATGGGGCTGCTGTCCCTTCACCTAGTTTTGCTGCACCTGCCGTAAATGCTGCTGCAAGTACGGCACTACCACAACCGCCAAGAACTAGCCAAAAAGTCCCAATCGACTCCGCTACGCACCGTCTCATAAGTGCCATGTTCATCTATTCCTTACAGTGAGTAAAAAGTTTTTTACGCAACAGATAAAGACAAACTTTTGACTGAGAAGTGAAGCTTCTTCTCGATCAAAAACGAGTTTGCATTGTATCGTTTTATGCTAGATGCAAAGTAGCTAGAGTATTGCCCTACCTCACAATGCATTTATAAGTTAGAGGACAGATAACATACCTGTTTCCGTACGCTCTAGACTTGAATTGAACACACTTTACACTTTATTGAAAGCGAGTTTTATCTACTGCAAGAGATAGTCTAATAGTAGTACTAATGAAGACAGTAGCTGCTCGTAGCCATTTTAACAAACGGGAAAGATTCAATCTGAATTATAAATCTGCCCGCAACTTCTCAAAATGTCGGGATCGATCGCAGTAATCTAGCAAGCGAGATCGAGCATGTAGCTTTTCCATCAATCCAGGCATTCTATTCAAAGGGACGTTAAAAGTTAATTTGACTAAAACAGAACCAGTAGCAGAAACAACTCGAATATCTGATGCCAACGGACGATCGCTCAGAATACTTCTATTAATTTCTCAGTGTGAGGAAAGCAGAAAAAACACATAACTTACGGTAGAAACAGCAAGCTTAGTTATCAGTTAGCTTAATGGATATATTGCAACAGTTACCCCAGCTCAACTGAATAGGTAAGCAGGTAATTATTTTCATCAATCGTCTTTTTGCTAACCGCCAATAGCAAGGCAATATTGCGAAAAAAATCTGTATATTTTCTGACAAGGAGAGCCAAATGCAACAGACAGAATACATGACCGACACTTCAGAAGTTAGAGAAACATCAGAATCTACATCTCTAACACCACCATCGACTGCAAAACAACTTGAAATGCAGGGACGGCAGATCGGTAACAATATAGTTGCTTTTTTTACGGAACTACCGAAACACGTTAGTAGCTTCTGGCAACAATACAAACAACCAATTACGAGCATTCTTTTAATTTTTGTTGCCTTAATTGCAGTCAGAGTATTGTTTGCAGTCTTGGCTGCTCTCAACAGCATTCCACTATTAGCACCGACTTTTCAACTGATCGGAATTTTCTATTCAGTGTGGTTTGTCTATCGATATCTGCGGACAAAATCTAATAGGGAGGAATTGGCAAGTAAGTTACAGTCACTTTTTGAATAAACGATCGGATGGATATCTACTGACTATCGATCGCACAGAACGGCGATCGCCTGCACTAACTGCTCTGGTTCTACAGGTTTTGGCAGATGCAGCTGAAATCCTGCTTGCAGGGCAAGTTGGCGATCGCACTCTCCAGCGTAGGCAGTCAGGGCAATTGCGGGAATTTGCCCCCCTGCTTGCGGCGATCGCTGCCTGATTTGTTGCATTAACATGTAGCCATCGACATCTGGCATTCCAATATCGCTAATCAAAACGTTAGGGACGAAGCGATCGAAGATAAGCACTGCTTCTGCTGCCGACGCTGCAACCTGCACTTCTGCCCCATACTGTTCTAAAACGATTTGAGCTAAATTCAACATATCGGCTTCATCATCTACGACTAACACGCGAATACCTTGTAAAGGACAGGAAAGAAAGGATGAAGTCGCGCCTCGCTCGCTCATTTCTGGGCTTTCATCCTGAAGCAGAGGTAAACTGACGGTGAAAGTTGCTCCCTTTCCTTCTCCAAGGCTTTCGGCTTTGACTGTACCCCCATGTAACTCGGTGATGTGGCGTACAATCGCCAGTCCCAATCCCAGCCCACCAAATTTTCGCGTTGTTGTCCCATCTTCCTGGCGGAAGTATTCAAATACGTATGGTAAGAAGTCTGGATTAATTCCTTTTCCGGTGTCGCTAATTTGGATTTGAGCGTAGTTGGTAATTGGTAGTTGGTAGTTGGTAGTTGGTAGTTGGTAGTTGGTAGTTGCTTTTTTCTCCCCCTTGTCTCCATTGTCCCCGATTCCCGAACGCCAGTTCGCACAACGGGGGGAACCCCCGCAAGCGACTGGCTCCTCCCAACTCCCGACTCCCGAAGCTACTTCCACCAGCGAAACCTCAATCCGTCCCCCTGACGGGGTGAATTTAACGGCGTTAGAGAGTAAATTCCAGACAATTTGCTGGAGACGATTTGCATCCCCAGCGACTAATCCTACCTTGGGGGCAAATTGAGTTTGAATCTGAATGTTTTTTGCTCGTGCTGCCAACCGCACGGTTTCTATAGCTGCCTCAATTGTAGTGGTTAAGTCGATCGAGGCGATGTTGAGCGCCATTTTTCCTTGTAATATGCGCGAGACATCTAATAAGTCTTCAATAGACCTCTTGCAAAAGTGATTTAAGCCACGTCAAGCTTGGGAAGCCGTAGCTCATAATTGTACAAAGCAGCAATGAGATTAAATCTCAAACCAAATCTTTTGCGTCGATTTCTATAAGTGAGAGACAAGATTTTAAA
>NZ_JBOFLP010000076.1:0-18187 GCF_051657925.1 Chroococcidiopsis sp. | reverse complement strand
GTTCTCAGTCAAGGGACTGACCGAATTATTCAGAAAATGAAAACTCTGGGTGAATTCGTCGGTCTAGCAGACCAATTCGTGCAAGACCAAAGCCAGATTGCTTCTTTGACCCAAGTTCTAGCTTTAAACGCCACCCTAGTAGCAGCCCGCGCCTCCGAACAGCGCGACCCAAGACAGTTTTTAGTTGTAGCGCGAGAATTTGAGGCGATCGCGGCTCAGGTCAGTACCCTAGCGCAGCAGACCAACGAAGGACTCTTCACTCTGCAACAGCGTACCGACCAAATCCATAGTGTAGTATCGGCAATTGACGGCGAAGTCCAAGGCTTGGGTGGATTGGTGAGCGACTTTACGACGGGTGTGGAACAGTCGAACCAAGTGTTTAGTAACGTCCGCAGTAGTACTGTAGAGGTCGTACAGGCTGGACTAGGTGTATCTCGTTCTAGCGATGAAATTCTTCACGCCACCCAGTCTACAGCTCAAGCAATGAATGATATTGCCGATCTAGCCAAACGTACCGCGCTGTTAACTCAGAGTACGCGCCTGCAATCAGAACAGATGCAACAGCTATCGCGCAAACTACTCAGCAGTATTCAATTCTTCCGCTTACCTGAATCTGCCTTGAAGCAAAATGCAACTTTTTCAGATCTGGAATTATTCTCTGAAGTTGAAGATGCTGTTGCTATCGAACTGACAACAACTTAACGCACCGCTCTGCGGCATATCGTCCCTATAGATGGCTGTACGGGCGGGTTTTGGAAACAAAAACTCTGGAATCGATTGCTCGCCTCGCTAAACCCGCCCCTACGAATATTTGACTTTTGACTTTTGACTTTTAACTTTTGACTTGCTTATCCAGTCATTTTTCCTGCTCTTATGACAACGAATTCATCAGACCTCGGCTTGCCATCTGCTCCTAACAATGCAGCTCCATCACCTTCAAGTAATGCCAACCGCTCTATCAAAAAAGGCTTGAGTTTGCGTTTGAAAACTACTTTGGCAGCAGTAGCAATTGGTACCCTGCCTGTAGTCGCTACTGGGATCGCAGCCAATCTCATTGCAGCCAATATGTTAGACGCGCAAATTGAGCTTGCCAAGCAGGAAGAAACTGTGGCGATGATGGACAAAGTTGAGCGTTTTCTGTTTGAGCGTTACGGCGATATTCAAGCTCTCAGCAACCTGCCAATTTTGCGAAATGAGAAAGTGAAGCAAGTTGTTTCTGTAAAAGACCGTTCGCAGGTACTAACCAATTACGCCAAAACTTATGAAGTCTATGACAATATCGCCTTCATCGATTTAAACGGCAACAATATCTTAGTTTCACAAGGGGTTAAACTTGGCAGTCACAAAACAGAAGATTACTTTCAAGTCGTCCTTGCCACTGGAAAGCGATTTATTTCTCAACCCAGAGTTGCACCATCTACGGGTAAAACTGTTATTTACCTTGCCGCACCCGTGCGAGATTCAGTTACAGATAAAATAGTTGGTGTCGTGCGTACCCAAATGCCAGTTCGATTTCTGGACGATCTAATTAAGAGCTATGGTGGAAATGACAGAACTTATCATTTAGTCGATAAAGCAGGCAAGGTTTTTGTCACCAACGATGGCACTGAGACTTTAGGCATGGATGCCGCCGAACACCTCGCTCCTTTTCCACAACTGCGCCAGGATAGAAAAGCTGCATCGACAAAATCTTACGAACCTTTAGAAAAGCGGCATGTGGTTGGGGGATATGCTCCGTTCGAGCCAACCCAAGGACTACCAGATCTAGGTTGGGATGCCTTTATTCTGTCAGATCGAAACGTTGCTTTTGCAGTCAACAATCGCTTGGCGCAAATTTTTGCCCTCGGTACTTTAGCAGCAGCAGTTGCAGTAAGTGCGATCGCAGTGCTTTTAGTCAACCGATCGCTCCAACCAATTGAGGCGGCGACTAAAACTGTCCAAAAGTTGGGAGCGGGCGATCTGGATGTACGTCTTGCAGTCAAAGGCAGTGACGAATTAGCAATGCTAGGAGCCAATATCAATCAGATGGCTGACCAAATCCAAGATTTGTTAGATAACTTAAAGGGAACTGCTGAAATTAAGCAATTGAAAGAGGCAATCGAGCAGGAGAGCCACGTCTTACAATCAGATGTGGGTCATCTACTCGATGCAGTAGCAGCACTGGAAGGCGGAGACTTGACAATACAAGCACCGGTGAGCGATCGCGCTACTGGACTGGTAGCAGATACCCTCAACCGCCTGATTGAAGAACTGGCTCGAATTATGGCAACGGTATTATCGACTGCCCAACAAGTGACTCAGGGATCGACAGAGCTAGAACAACTAGCAGCAGTAACAGCCCAACAAGCACAGCAGCAAGCACGATCGGTCAATGCCGTGCAAGCCTCAGTTGTCACTTTCTCCGATTTATCCCAACAAACAGCACAGCAAGCATTGGCATCAGACCAAGCCGTGCAACAGGCACAAATCGCTGTTACTCAAGGACAGGAGGAAATGGTGAAACTGACCGAAGAAATTAAAGTTCTTCACTCAGGTACGGAACAAATCGTCAAACGCGCCCAAATTTTGACTAACTTCGTGACCTCAGCCGCCCAGTTTGCCAAAGACCAAAAACGAGTTGCTGCCCTAACACGGGTACTTGCGTTAAATGCTTCTATGATTGCCGCTCGTGCCTCTGGACAGCAAGACCCCGACCAATTTGCTAGTGTTGCTCGCGAGTTTGAAACCATCGCGACTCAAGTTAACGATCTTGCCGTTCAAACAAATCAAGGCTTGCTGTTATTGCAACAGCAGGCAGCCCAAATTCAAACTGTCGTGTCTGGGATTAACCAAGATGTGCAAGACATCAGCCATTCAGTGAATCAATTCGTTGGCAGTGTAGAGCAATCGCAACACGTATTCGAGCTGATTAAAGCCGTAACCGACCGCGTAGCTCAGGTAGGACAACAAGTGACTGCATCTAGCCAAGCGATCGCCGCAGAAGCGCAAACGACGCTGCGATCGATTGAAGAAATTGCGACGGTAGCTGCTAAGACAGAACAGCAATCTAGTTTCACTCAGGAACAAGCCGGGTTAATTGACAACATGGCGCGGATGTTATTAGAAAAAGTCAGCTTCTTCCGCATTTCCGAAGAGGTGCAGGGAGCAGGGAGCAGGGACGAGCTGGGAGCAGTGTAGAGACGTTACATGTAACATCCCTACACAGTATCTAGTTATCAGTAAATACATACTACACCCATATACCCTATTATGTTGGAACAACATAGCTCCACTGCTGCTGAGTCAGATTTTGTTGACGTAGCCGAGCTGCAATTACAGCAAGAGCTGCGCAGTATGTTTGCTGTTGATACTCAAACTTATCTGCAAACATACATGAATCTCGTCCAAAAGCTTCAGCCTCAAACTTGGACGGCAGACATTCAAGAAACTTATCGCTGCGTCCACACGATCAAGGGTGGAGCCGTGACGGTGGGTGCTGATGGGATTCTTTATGTCTCAACTATTCTAGAGGACTTACTTTCAGACTTGCGCTACCTGCAAATTGCACCTCCGCTAGAAGACGGTCAGCTGTCGCAAATGCTGGCAGAAGCGGGAGAACTTCTGACTGCAAGCTTGCAAGTTGAAGTAACAGGAGAAGCGGCGATCGCTGCCGTCCAACCTAGCGTCGATCGCATTGCAGCTCTACGCCAAGAAATTCAGCAACTCTACTTACCGGAAGCCAACGAACAAACGAAGTTATTTCAAGAGTTTGCCGAACAGGGCTTCGATCTCGTCGTGCTGGACTTGGAAATGGCACTAGAAGAAATGCCCGATCGCGGTCAAGTTCCTTCAGAAGTTATCAAAACAGCAAAACAAACGCTTCAGCAACTGATACAAATCGGTAACGATTTAGAATTTGGGGCTGGTTGGTTAGACTTGCTACGTTATAGCAAAGCTTTACTCAACCGCCCCGAAGCCGATTTCTGGCGATCGCAGTGGTCTAAATATCTCCCCCTGTTAAAAAACTGTGCCAGACAAGGTGGGAAGTTGCCTGTTGTGAAGGGAGCAGGGAGCGCTTCGGTGCAGGGAGCAGGGGAAGAAAGCAGAGGGGCAGAGGGAGCAGAGGGAGCAGAGGGGCAGAGGAGCAGGGGAGCAACTACCAATTACCAATTACCCATTACCAATTACCAACAACCAACTACCGAAACAAATATCCAAGTTCCCGTCCCTCTAGAACGCTTGGAGCGATCGTCTCAGCGTTTGGTGGAGACGCTATTATCTGCACGGGCAGTGCAAGGATTTTATCAATCTTTGCAGACGCAAATCGGACAACTGCTGTCGCTGGCGCAAGATAGCGTGCAATACCTGACGCAGTTAAGACAAGTTCAAGACGATTACGCCCTTTTAGACAACTTACAACAACAGCGCTCTAGTTTATCGACGGCTCCAGTTTTAGAGCGGTATCGTCAAGGTTATACAATTGTCAATCGTCTGCTAGAACTGAGTTTGCGCCTATCAGAATTGGGTGCGGAAGCAGCAACAAGTTCGCGACTAACAGCAGATAGTTTGCAATTGTTAGATCGCAATGTCCTCAACCTCCAACAAACAGTAGAAGAAAGCCGGCTGATCCCATTTAAGGTTTTGGGTTTTCGGGCGAAAGGTATTCTCCGCGATCTCATGAATCGCTTTGGTAAGCCGGCTCAGTTAATCGTACAGGGGGAACACTTGGAACTCGATGCTGGTACGGTACAACACCTAGAGCCAGCTCTATTACACTTAATGCGTAACGCCTACGACCATGCTTTAGAGCCTGCTGCCGATCGCCTAGCATTAGGGAAACCAGAACAAGGAACGATTATCTTATCGCTACGCCGCCAGGGGAAATTTTACCTGCTATCTTTGCAAGATGACGGAGGTGGCATTGATGCCAGCAAGATCTCCCAACTTGCCCAAGCGCGAGGACTACCCCTGACTCGTACCGATACCCCCGCCGATTTACTTGCCGTTCTCTGTCAACCTGGCTTTAGCTCTCGTAGCGAAGTGAGTGATATTTCTGGACGCGGAGTAGGGATGGACGTAGTTGCCACCCAAATTGCTACTATCGGCGGACACCTCAACCTGAAAACGTTACTGGGAGCAGGGACAACTTTTCAGATGCAAGTTCCCGTACCGCACTTATTAGTACGCTGCGTTTTGGTACAAGCAGGCGATCGCAACTTTGCCATTCCTGCCGAAGAGATCGTGACTACGACTCTTTGGAGTAATTTATCAGCAACGCCCAGCGATCGCGATCCGATGTCTAGCGCTCCTAACTGGTTTGTGACTCAAGATGAAGCTTCAATGCCATGTCTTGACCTATTAGAATACTGGCAACCAGGAGCAAGAGCAAACCGTCCATTGTCAGATACGGCGATTTGTTTGCGAATTCGCCCTACTTTTTCTTCTGTCACAGCCGAACGAGACGCTTGGTTGCTGGCAGATGACTTGCTAGAACAGTCGGAACTATTAATTGAGCCTTTGCCCAGCCCGTTAATTTCACCTATAGGGTTAATGGGGGTAACTTTACAAACCGATGGGATGTCGATCGCGGTTTTAGAACCTGCCTCTCTAGCAGCACACTTGTGGATGAGTCCCATTGGAGATGGCGATCGCACTATCGTTCCCAACTTCGATCTAGCAGAAATATTTGCCGAACCTCCTGCTGCCAGTCGTACTATTCTTGTTGTTGATGACGCAGCACTGGTGAGGCGGCGAATTGAAGCAAGTTTGACTGCAAACGGTTACACAGTTGAGACTTGTCGCGACGGTTTAGAAGCATGGACTTGGCTCTCTAGCCATCCCGTACCAGCTTTGTTAATTACCGATATTGAGATGCCAGGGATGGACGGTTTTACCCTGATCGATCGCTGTCGGCAAGCAGGCATGAAGTTACCCGCCCTTGTCATTTCTTCCCGTTTATCAGAAGAATGGAGTAACGAAGCGCGGCGCGTTGGTGCAACAGATTACCTTACCAAAGGATTCACGACCCCTGAATTGCTGAGTAAAGTAGGCTCTTTTGTAAGTCGTAAGTCGTAAGTCGTAAATCAAAAGTCAAAAGTCAAAAGTCAAAAGTCAAAATCGAGGAAACGGGAGACAGTTGACGGTTGTTGGTAATTGGTAGTTGCTCCCTCTGCTCCCTTTGCTCCCTCTGCTCCCTTTGCTCCCTCTGCTCCCTCTGCTTTCTTCCCCTGCTCCCTGCTCCCTTGTAGTATTTTAGTAACGAAAGATCGAGTTAGGTGGGGCAATGGTAGGAGAAGATTTTCAGATTTGCGATCGCGACCTGAGCCATGAGGCTTTAGCTCAATTTATGGATGCTACAGCAATTGCAGTAGATACGGAAACAATGGGTTTGCTCGTCCACCGCGATCGCCTTTGCTTGGTACAGTTGTGCGATAATCGGGGCAGAGTTGCGGTTGTTCGCATTGCCAAAGGACAAACGGACGCACCTAATTTAAAACAATTATTAGAAGCAGATATCGAGAAAATTTTTCATTTTGCACGGTTCGATCTTGCCACTCTAAAACATCATCTTGGTATTCAAGTCGCACCAATTTTTTGTACGAAAATTGCTAGTAAATTAGTGCGAACATACACAAATCGCCACAGTTTGAAAGAATTAGTGCAAGAATTAGAACTGGTAGAACTCGATAAAAGCGCTCAAAGTTCTGATTGGGGAAATGCAGCAAATTTATCTGAAGAACAACTCCGCTATGCCGCTAATGATGTCCGCTATTTAATCTCATTGCGGCAAAAACTCACAGAAATGCTCAAACGAGAAGAACGCTGGGAACTCGCGCAAACCTGTTTTCAAACTTTGCCAACCATCGTTGCGCTTGACTTATTGCAATTCAAAGATTTATTCGAGCATTAATTCAAAAGTCAAAAGTCAAAAGAACTTACAACTGACAACTGACAACTGACAACTGCTCACTGAATTAAGCCAGATGCTAGTTCGCGGACGATCAAAATTTGGAATTTACCCGCAGGAATGCTAGTGCTGAGGCGGCGGACGAATAAATGATAAGTTCCCGTTTCAATGCGGACATCGCGCTCGATCGCCACTATGGGTGTATCGCTATTTGAGCTGTTTTCCAAAAGATTGCAGGCATCAAGTAGGGCTTCAAGTACGACTGAATCAGCCGTTCCTACTGCCTTTTCAACTAAAGTAGTTGCTTGAGGCAAAAGACGATGTGTGAATTCATCATCGGATTTTAAAGCCATTTTTTTCAGTTATCAGTTACTTACGACTTACGACTTACAACTTACGACTTACGAGTTATTCCTCTATAAGCGTGCAACAAACTGAGAAACTTCCGGCGATCGAAAGAGCGCGGATCGCTTCTACTACCAGAGCGATCGACTGCTTTATGTGTGGTGATTCTTGCATCAGGGACTTTACTTTGAGCAATTAACCAAGCGAGAGATTTATATTGAGCTTGAGTATAACCACTATGACGGCGATCGCGATCGCGTCCGTCTACTGGAGTTTCTAGCGAGACATGGTAGGCAAAGTTATTGACTGAAGATGCTAGGTTGGGGTGAGTTTTGACGGTTTCAGCTCCATGACTACCTATAAAGACAGAATTGGCTGCTCCAAAAGCTCGTTTTTCTGGCGGGACTATGTATATTACCGTACCATCTAACCCAATTAGGGTATGGTAGCTCACTTGTTTATCGTCTTGCTGGTGTGGAGTTCGGAAGGTATTGATTGCAGAAGCGGCGGAGTAAACAGTCTCGTGTAGGACGATAATCGGTTTGTTGTAAACTGGTTTGCCATAAATATCTGTGGCGAAGCGATCGCCATAGTTGAGCGGATGCGCCCAGGCAATCTGATATCTTGGTTTATAGCTGGTAGCAGTAGCAGTATTAGCTACCTGTATCTCGTTGGGAGAATTGGCATTTTGTTGCTCCTGGCGCTGTGTAACTTTAAGTGGAGGCACAATTGTCTCTTCGTAGGACACGGGGATTGCAGGTAAAACAGATGCATCTATTTGCTGTAACTGTGGTGTTTGAGGAGATAGAGAAAGTGCTACAGCAACGCATAAAGATAGAAGAAATATTAGTAAAGCTCTCGTTTTCCAAACACTAATTTCCATAGTCATTTGTCATTCGTCATTTGTCACTGCTACCTACTCCCTACTCCATTGTTTCTTTCTACTTCCGCTTTTTGCCATCTGCTTTCTTGCACTAGACTGTTTTACAGTGGAATAGTTACAGGCACTACAAAAATCTTTACCCATAGAGCGATCGCATTTATGTCAACTGAGAAGCGTAAATCGTCTAATTCTAACAAACAAGAAAAAGTCGTCTACCGCGAATTTGGTGGCGATAACTCGGCGGCTACAGAAAGAGCTGTCCCAGACTTACCACCCTCTCAGCAAAACCTGCGCGTCCAATCTTCTCGTGCTGGACGTAAGGGAAAGACTGTCACTGTCATCACTGGTTTTCAAGCCAAGCCAGAAACTTTGACAGCATTGCTCAAACAACTCAAATCTCAGTGTGGTGCTGGGGGTACGGTGAAAGAAAATGAAATTGAAATTCAAGGCGACCACAAGCAAAAACTACTGCAAGTTTTGACTCAAATAGGTTACAAAGTCAAGATTAGTGGCGGCTGAGAAGATGTTATATTTTGGATTTTGGATTATTGCTAGAGCCAAATCTATCTCAATGGTGATGTCACGGTTTTAGCAATTATGTCAACCTAGAATGGTAAAAATGCAGTAGCTTATCTGTGCTTATTTCAGCCACGAAGTTACTTTTGCACATTCACATGGGAGGATGAAATGGACATTATTCGGTTGCTGTGTGCCATTTTTTTACCACCACTAGGCGTTTTTTTACAAGTAGGTTTGGGAGTTGATTTTTGGATTAATGTCCTGTTAACATTACTAGGCTACGTTCCAGGTATTGTTCACGCCGTATGGATCATTCTTTCTAAGAAGTAGTAATTGGTAATAGTGAGTGGCTAGCGGCTAGTGGCTCGATTCTAGTCACCAGTCACTAGTTACTAGCCACTAATAACTGTTAATATTCAATTCCTGGTTGAGCTTTGACACCTTGTTCGCGAAATGGATGTTTAACTAAAGTCATTTCTGTGACCAAATCTGCTTTTTCGATTAACGCGGCAGGTGCGCCTCTTCCTGTTAAAATAACATGACTATTGACTGGTTTTTGCTCCAATCCAGTTAAGATTTCTCCTATTTCTAAATATCCAAGTTTAAGTGCTACATTAATTTCATCTAATAACACCAAGTTAAAGTCTGAGTTGAGGATGTAGGCTAATCCTTTTTGCCAAGCTGTATTGGCATTTTGGATATCGCGATCGCGATCTTGGGTTTCCCAGGTGAAACCTTCTCCCATAGCATGAAACTCTAAGCGATCGCCAAACTGACTGAAAATAGCTTTTTCCGCAGGTTCCCAAGCACCTTTAATGAATTGCACGATCGCCACGCGATAGCCGTGACCGAGCGATCGCAATACCATACCTAAAGCTGCTGTGGTTTTCCCTTTACCGTTACCCGTATTGACAATAATCAAACCTTTCTCTTTCGAGGCTTTAGCAACGCGATCGTGTTGTACCTGTTGGCGGCGCTGCATTTTTTGGCGATACTGTTCTGGCGTGAGGGAGGATGATTCTGCGACGGCGACATCGCTGGTGGTTTCTAAGCTGCGATCGGATTGAGAGTTGGTTGGCATTGGGATGGCAATAAACAGACTGGGATAATTTTAGGATAGTTTGATTTGAACGCGGATGGTAATGGGTAATGGGTAATAGGTAATGGGTAATTGGTAGTTGCTCCCCTGCACCTGAAGCCCCTCCGCTCCCTCTGCTTTCTTCCCCTGCTCCCTACTCCCTACTCCCTACTCCCTTTCACAACCGATATTGATGAAAAACCTCGCTGGCGGCGCGGTGGACGAGGGAATGACGGTAAACGAGAGACTCCATATCTTCTGCATACCCGCCACCAATGACGCAGGCGACAGGATAGCCAGCCGCAACGCAGGTACTCAAAACTTGCATGTCGCGGCGAAATAAACCAGTATTCGTTAAAGCTAATTTCCCCAAGCGATCGCCTATATGCGGATCGACTCCGGCATCGTATAATACTAAGTCTGGCTGAATCCTTGATAGTAAATCTGGTAAATATTGGGCTAGTGTTTGCAAATATTCATCGTCTTCCATGCCTTCGGGTAAAGGCACGTCTAAATCGCTTTTCTGTTTTGTCCCAGGAAAATTAATTTCGCAATGCATCGAGAACGTAAACACGCTGGGGTCATTTTGAAAGATAAAAGCAGTGCCATCGCCTTGATGTACGTCTAAATCTACAATCAAAACTTTGCGGACGAGATTTAATTCTTGTAATACGCGAGTGGCGATCGCTAGATCGTTAAAAATACAGAAACCGGAACCATAACTGGGAAAAGCATGATGGGTTCCTCCTGCTGTATTGCAAGCTAATCCGCACTCTAACGCTAACTTGGCGGTTAAAACAGTTCCCCCGACTGCAACACAAGTACGGTTGGCTAAAGCTGGACTCCAGGGTAATCCAATGCGCCTCTGTGCTTTAGCATCTAGCGTCCCGGTACAATAAGCCTGGACGTATTCTGGGACGTGTACCAACTCAATCCAAGCTTGCGGCGGACGTTCGGGAATCTGAAATTGTTCTGGATACGCTACGCCATCAGCTATCAGTAACTCGTAAAGTAACTGAAACTTCGGCATGGGAAAGCGATGAGTATCGGGTAAGGGAACGACGTAATCGGGATGGTAGACCAGGGGTAAATCCATGCTTAGCTAAATTGTTCCACATTTAATTCGCAAGCATATAGCAGCTAAAAGCCTTGCTGCAACTACATTTTCCCTTTTTGACTTTTAACTTTTAACTTTTGACTTACTTATGACTTCCCTATATTTTCTCTCCCATGCGGTACAAGCAAGCTTGACATATCTGGACCTGCGGGAATAATTCCACCAGGATTTAAGGGAAATAGATTGCCGTAGTAATCTTGCTTGACACTTTCTAAATCGCAAGTATCAGCCACCCCAGGTAATTGATACAAGTCGCGCAGATACGATCCTAAGTGTTGATAGTCTTGAATGCGGCGGCGGTTGCACTTAAATATGCCGTAGTAGGCAACATCAAACCGAAATAGAGTGGTAAATAGCCGGATGTCTGCTAGAGTTAGGCGTGAAGCGGAGCTATCCCGCAGGGAATCGCCACACAGATACCGACTGTTTGCCAAGACCACATCAATTTCGTCCAGAGTCGCAAATAATTCGTTGCAAGCTTCTAAGTATGCCGCTTGTGTCTGAGCCAAACCGCAGCGGTATACCCCATTATTAACAGCATGGTAAATTTTTTCATTCCACCAGTCAATCTTTTCTCGCAAATCTTCAGGATAAAGATCTACTTTTGGATGCTGAGCAAACTCGTTAAAGGCATTATTTAAAATGACAATAATTTCCGCGCTCTCGTTATTGACGATCGCCTTTGTTTGTTTATCCCATAAGACGGGAACCGTACAGCGTCCTTGATATCCTGGTTTTGCCAACTGATACAACTCTGCTAGGCTGCGACAGCCTTCTTCTTGCTGAGGTAGTACCCAACCGCCTTGAATTGGATCGGGTGTGGCGATCGCAACTGAGATGACATCTTCTAAACCCTTGAGCGATCGTACCACGAGCGTTCTATGCGCCCAAGGGCAACTAAGTCCGACGAAAAGTTGGTAGCGTCCTGTTGCTGGTGGGTAAGGACTGTCTATACCAATAGAGTCGCGAAACTGACTGCTAGGACGAAGATATTCCCCCGATTTACCACGGGGTGCAAGCTGCGACATCATCAACTGCCAGAGTGTCGTCCAAACAAATTTGCCCAACCAGATAATTAACTTGGGTGGTAGAGATTTCCTCTTCTGCTTGGGTTTGGTAGCAGTTACATGTTGGTTATCAGCGCTCATTTTCAGACAAAAATCAACGATTTATTGTCAGCTTGGCTTTCTCGATCGACCGTCTATAAAAGCTTAGAGGGTTGGAAAAGTAAGGAAATGCGAATGAAAGGATATTAACCTTCACATCTTTCGGTACTAGAACCTAAATCTAGCGCAATGAAAGACTGGAAACATTGTAACACAAGGAATTTTTATCAATAGTCACTTGAACCATAGTCATTTCATAGTCAAATCCAGCTAATCCATTCATTCAGGTGGTGTTGGTGGGCTAGCACCTGCGTATATAACTGCTGCCTTAGCTTGTCTACGTGCTGCCTCTACTGCTGCCATTGCTTCGTCCCAGTTGGGATATGTGCTGTATGTCCAGTCACCAGGACTGTCACCTTCCACAGCAATTATAGTTTCTTGTTGTTTCCAGTCTTCACTAGGTCGTTAACGTTCATCCTACCGGAATTAACTATATACACTTGTAAATCTAAATCTGCTATGACATAGCATCTAATAACATTAAATGAGGGTTTCTAGACGGATATAGAAGGAGTAACTTATTGAATTGACAAGTCAGACAACAGACATTATCCTCATGGCCGATCGGTACTTTGTTGCCAATTGAAACTGCTGCCACTTGGTAAACCTCCATCACGGAGACTGCCATAATATCTACGACCTGCATTTAAAGCTGCTTCTCTCAATCTTATACTTCCTGGATCTTGACGAAGGGCTTCTTTTGTAGCTTCGTATTCTTGCTCTGTTTTTGCTCTGTGGTTTGAAGTAGACACAGATCTAGCCACAAGCCAAATAATCGGAGAAAATACAATGAAAACAATCAAAGCATTGATTATAAAATTAACAATTGCAATAAAAACTTGCTGCAATATACTTGTAAATATCAACCAGGAGGTTACGATAGCTATCACTAAAAAGATTATAGATTTTTGATATTTATTTTGTCGAGTACATACGATGAAATTACTACCGAGTGGTTCATCTTCCTAACTAAGACTTTCTACTCTACCCAGTGCGATCGCAACCATTTTCAAACTAAACAGTGGTTCTCTGGTCAGTTTTTTGGGCAACCTACATACTAGCTAGAATGTGGGAGTTTTAGAATGTCCAACCATCTTTGTCCGAAGTGTAACTCAAGCAATATTAGGGTTAAGGGATATATCAGACACGTAGGAAAAGCAGCAGGGAAAGTCGAAACTGTAGTAACCTCAGCTACTACTATTGAACTAGTACCAGCCGCAGACGCAGCACCAGCAATAGCTGCCAGTACTTTTGCATCTTTATTTTTGACTGTAGCTTTTACAGCATCATCCATATGTATTTTTCCTACAATTATTAGCTTTTAACTTAATTTTCAGTAAGAGCTTTATTCTAAAAATTAGTTAGATAGCAATAAAAAACACTCTTACTCTCGTTAAATACTACAAAAGAAGAAGACAAACCATATAAAGATTGACTGAATGTTTTATAGAGAAAGCTTAAAAAAACTATAGAGAGCAAGCAAAGAATATTTAAAGTAGTTGTAAAAATCCAATTATTGACTTATCTTGTTTCACTTATCTTTTTGCCGTATTTTTTCAAAAAACACCTAAAAAAGTTTTTCCTCACTTATAATTCTTTCGATTCTGTTTCGCTTGAGCCAGATTGCTATTATTCATGCAATAAATACTATGCAATGTCTTCCTAATTCACACAGTTAGTAAGCTTATTTCCTAGGGTGGTTGCGAGTATATTTATAGGTTGAATTAAACAATCATTCTAGGTAGATTAAGCAGTTATCATAGTATGTAGACATCTACCTATGTAAAAACAATGCCGGAAAAAGAATAGATTGGGAACCTCTTAAACGAGAATTCATATACGGACGTACAGAAAGAGATATAGAGACAGGTTTATTAAAAACGACATATCCAACTTTCAAGAGCTAGCAAGTAAGTACGTTTGCGCTGTAGAAACTATTAATCATAAATCTCAAAATGACGCGATCGCTCCTTGGTCAAAGCAGAGAGCCAAGATAAAAGAGAAACTGCGCCAGAAGTTAAATAACGAAGAAATCAATTTAGTATTATCCAATTCAGCTAAATACGATTTAACAAACTTACAACGAGTAGATAATACTTTTAAGCTACTACAAAAGTTCTTCCATCCTTATATAGACTATTTTAACGACCGAGATTCTTTTACAGAAGCTCCTCCCCGTGTTTCTGTCTCTTGGGATGGACTGCTCGGTTACGCTTAAAGGATTACACCTAAAGATAGATAAATAAAATACATAAACCAAACCAAGTTTACTAGTGCATCATTCATGCTAGATGGAGCTAAAAAATAAGTTTTATAATCTTATTAGAGTCTTTTGGTTAACAACAACTCAAATATCAATTTAAAAGACAACTTCAGCTCCTGGGCAACAACGGTCTCACACAAATGTGACGTAAAAGGTATTGCGGTAACGTTTGTGCCAGATTGTGCTGACTCGGTAATGCAAATAGAGAGTTAGAAGTGTTTGCGTTTCAATCGCTCCAATTGTCTGATGAGATTCAGTCGCAGGTTGGGCAATTGGACAAGTTTCTTCAAAGGAGAAATCCCAATGAGCGATTTTTGCCCGATTAAGCGATTTGACCACCTTGAGTTCTATGTTGGGAACGCAAGGCAGGCAGCACTATTTTATTCCAAGTGTTTTGGATTCACGATCGCTGCCTATCGAGGACTAGAGACTAATAGCCGCGCCACTGCCTCATACGTACTAGAGCAAGGGGATATTCGCTTTGTTTTGAGTACGGGACTGCATCCAGAACATCCCATCTCCAAAAGCGTACTCAAACACGGTGACGGAATTGCCATTATTGCTTTAGAAGTCCCTGATGTTGTTAGCGCCTATCAGGAAACAACTCGACGAGGTGCGGTTGGAGCGATCGCCCCGACGGAAGCACAAGATAACTATGGAGTGTTACGCTACAGTGCGATTCATACCTATGGCGATACCTTAATCGAGTTCGTCGATCGCAGCAATTATGCAGGTGTTTTTGCTCCTGGTTTTGAACCTCGGAATCTACATACCAACCGCAAAGGAGTGGGATTGAAAACCATCGACCACGTAGTTGCAAATGTAGAACTAGGGGCAATGGAGAGGTGGACGCGGTTTTTTGCTGAGACGATGGGCTTTAACCTATTAATACATTTTGACGATCGCGCTATTTCTACTGAGTACTCAGCCTTAATGTCCAAGGTAATGCAGGACAGCACGGGTACGATTAAATTACCAATTAACGAACCAGCTTTAGGCAAGGGCAAATCTCAAATTGAAGAGTACCTGGAATATTACCACGGAGCTGGAATTCAACACGTTGCCTGCGCGACCGACAGCATCGTCGAGACAGTCACTCAGATGCGGGCAGCAGGAGTTGAGTTTCTATCGACACCAAAAACGTATTACGAAAACTTAGAGGAGCGAGTAGGAAAAATCGACGAGTCAATCGAGCGGCTAGCCGAGTTAGGCATCTTAGTAGATCGAGAAGAAGATGGGTATTTATTACAAATTTTCACCCAGCCAGTACAAGACCGACCGACGCTGTTCTTTGAGGTCATCGAGCGACACGGAGCGCAAGGCTTCGGTGAGGGGAATTTCAAATCCTTGTTTATCGCGATCGAACGCGAGCAAACCTTGAGAGGCAATTTGGCGATCGCAACGGTGTGAAACCATGACTTATTACTACTATTTGGGGAACATTCCTCACAAACGACACACTCAATTTCGTCAACTAGATGGCTCTCTGTATCACGAAGAATCGATCGGGCTTCGTGGCTTCTCAGGCGTGCAATCTTTGCTCTACCACCTGCATCCACCTACGCAAATTCAGAAAATTTGGATCGAGGGCAACGTAGAAATTCCCTACGAAGACCAAAGCCCCTTGCATCACCGCCACCTACGCACGGCAACTATGACAGCGAAAGGCGATGCTGTGGAATCGCGCATCCCCTTAATGGCAAATTCAGACATATGCATATCAGTCGCTTGCCCGACACGACCTATGCAGTATTGGTATCGGTTCGCCTGCGGCGATGAAGTCATTTTCATCCATGACGGGAGCGGCATATTAGAAACTCAGTTTGGCAATCTCTTCTACCGACCTGGCGATTACTTGGTGATTCCCACGGGAGTTCTTTGGCGTATCCTCCCTGATGCAGCAGTCGAGCAGCGCATGTTGGTTGTAGAAGCTTACGGACACATCGAGTCACCAGCACGTTATCTCAATCGCTACGGTCAATTTCTCGAACACTCCCCCTACTGCGAGCGCGATATTCGTCCGCCAAACCAACTAATCGTCCACGACGAGGAAGGAGAATTTGAGGTTCGAGTCAAAGCTGGAAACCAGATTACTAGCTACCTCTATCACCATCATCCCTTAGATGTTGTGGGATGGGATGGGCATCTTTGGCCCTTTGCCTTCAACATCGAAGACTTTGAGCCAATTACAGGTCGGGTTCACCAACCGCCTCCAGTGCATCAAACATTTGAAGCCCCCGGATTTGTTTTGTGTTCCTTCGTACCGCGTCTGTTTGATTATCACCCTTTAGCAATTCCGGCTCCATACAACCATTCCAACGTCGATTCAGATGAGGTGATTTACTACGCCGAAGGAAAATTTATGTCGCGTAAAGGAATTGAACGGGCATCGATTACCGTTCATCCCAGGGGTATTCCCCACGGTCCTCACCCAGGCATGTACGAGGGGTCAATTGGAAAAGAACGGACTGACGAACTCGCTGTGATGATCGACACCTTTCGTCCGCTGAAGTTGACACAGCACGCTCTTAAATTTGAGGACAAAGACTATTCATATAGTTGGGTTAGTCATTAGTCACTGGTCATTGGTCATTTGTAAATAGGGTGTGGGGTGTGGGGTGTGGGGTGTGGGGTGTGGGGTGTGGGGTGTAGGGAAATTTTGAATGCGTGAATGCGTGAATGCGTGAATTGTCTTGCTCCCTCAGCTCTCTTCACCCCTTGTCCCCTCTACTCAAAAGCTCCATTACCGTTAGGAGTAATAAATTATGACTTCTCTTTTGACAACATCTTCAAGTAGATTAACTATTTCTTCGCGGATTGAGGAACGCTTGCGCCAAGGCGAACTGACTCAGGATCGAGTAGACGAGTTTAGAGATTTTCTGGTCGAAGTCGATCGCGAATTCATGCAGCACCGCATCATTACTAATAACGCCTATACTGGTTGGTTTCGCGAGGGTAGGGCTACCGACGAGGAGCTAGTCTACTTTATTAAACAGTTTTCAGTTTTTTCTAACCAATTTCTGATTGCTGCTTTACAAAAAGTTATCAACTCACCGACGCTGCAACAATCGCGTGCTAGCCGAGAAATTTTGCTCAACGAGCTAGGCGTAATCTATCGCAAGCTAGGACAGACAGGTAGTAGCCACGTTACCCAGAGTGCAGAAAAAGACCGCGAAGGCGAACCCGAACTGGTCAGCACTGAGGGTACAGTAGACGGTGGGATTTGCCGTTTTCAAGCGGCTCATTTTGAGTGGTTAGTTGGTGTTGCTGAGGGGTTAGGTCTGAGCTATGCCGACATTGGTAAGCGCAAGCATGGTAGTCCTACAACTTTGCACTTCTGCGATGAATTAATCCGCCTCTACGGTAGCGCCGATCCGCAGATCGCTGAGGGTGCTAGCTTTGCAGTCGAAAACTGGGCGGCGGCTGGCTTTTGGCAAGAATTGGAAGATGGTCTAACGCGCATCAAGCAAACGCGACACTTGCACTTGCGCCTCGCATTCTTCACCTGGCACAACCGCGTCGAAGCACAACACGCCGGACACACGCTAGAGGAACTGGAGGAAGTTTATTTCAAACCAGACTTCGATCGCGCCAAATTTATCCAAGGTGGTCGAGAAATTCTCGATGCGATCGCTGTCTTTTGGGACGGACTGAATTCAGTGACCAGTGACCAGTGACCAGTGACCAGTGACCAGTGACCAGTGACCAGTGACCAGTGACCAGTTATCAGTTAATTCCGACTTCTGACTCCTGACTCCTGACTCCTGACTTCTGACTTACGACTTATCAATTATGGCTAGCATATCTTCCTTTCCCAATATTGGCACGATAAGCTCGATCCGAGCCTTTGTCGAGCTTTTTCGGCTGTCATCTGGTATCCTTGCAGCTTTAGCAGGCTGTGCCACAATCTATGCTCTCGATGCCACAGTT
>NZ_JBOFLP010000075.1:0-7332 GCF_051657925.1 Chroococcidiopsis sp. | reverse complement strand
TCCGGTCTATGGGCTTGAATATCGGCGATAAACTCTTGCCAAAACCAAATTGGCATATGTTTTACCGTATCTACCCGCAAAGCATCCACGCCTCGATCTAGCCACTGCTTAATCGCCGATTTGATGTAGTTGCGATATTCGTTGTTATTTTCGTTGAATGTGGCTAAACCAGAAAGTTCGCAGTTCTGTACTTGCCATTCATCTTCCCAGTTTGAAACTTCACCGTAATGGTGATACCAATGATCTTTATCGTCGTTAAAGTCGGCAATTTTTACGCCATCGTCATATAATTCTCCCTTGACTCCGCTAATGTCAGGGCTACTATGGTTGCAGACAATATCGAGAATTAACTTCATCTTTCGCTTGTGCAGTTCGTCAATTAAGCGATCGAAGGTGGTATTTCTAGTCTCTTGAGTTTTGTTCAGGGATGGATCTTCATCTTGACCGATAAATCGCGGGTTCAAGCGTTTGAAGTCTTTCGTCCAGTAGCCGTGAATTGCTGCACTTTCGATAAATAAGTCTTCAATTTGCTCGAATAAAGGAGTCAGCCAAATTGCTGTCACTCCCATGCCTTTAAGATAGTCGAGTTTGTCAATAATACCTTGTAAGTCACCACCCCAATATTTGCCCCACTCTTGCTTAGTTGGATCGTAAATTTCTGGGTTGGGACCTTCGCTATTGTTTGGATCGCTATCATAAAAGCGATCGACTACCACAAAGTAAATGGTTTCTTGACGAAATTCGATATCTCTGGTGTAAAGAAATTCTAGATCGATCTCTGTTTCTTGTTGAGGTGCTGTAATTAAAGTCTCTAGTTCTGCTGTTGAATCGATCAGTTCGTGTTGAGCAGGAGTAGCTTTAACCGTGGGAAGTGCTTCCATAGGGTTTACTGAGTTCTATATTTTTCAAATTGCGAGCGCATCTATGCACGAGTTGGTTTTGCTTTTGGCTCCTGTCGTTTTTCAGCGAGATAACATGCCAACCAACTATTTTTTTGCAGGCAATTGTTAAAATATGTTAATTAATAAAACCCTATCATCTATCGTGCGAAGTAATTTTATAGTGACTTTAGCACTTTGGAGAAGCAAAACGTTGCTCGTCACTAGAATATTTGGTATCGGCAGCGGGTTCACCACTCAATCTTGACTGAGCAATTCTCCGTATAGTTATTCTCAGTATCTGTACTCCACTGCAAAATTTTAGCTCCCCTCAAAACTGCGATCGCAATGCAATTTTGAGGGGAGCTTTATGTTATTTAACAAATTTAGCAAACTTTCTTCACGTAGAAATCGCCATCTAGCTCATAGAAGAACCACTGCGATCGTAGTTAGCCGAGAAGGTGGGGTGGGGTTTGCCTTGAATATGATTCCAATATTCTGTCGTACCTTCAAAACCAATTTCAGCTGCTGCACGGTTCAACATCGATTGCTGACGGTTTTTGACTACGTGGTGGTGACGCATCATCAACGCCCGAGCTTGTTCTTGAGTAGACATAATTTATTCCTCTTTATAGTTTTCTGTTTACTTTCACTTTTTTACTATAGCAGGTAATTCTGTATCCAAAAATACAAAATTGTTATTTTTAATATTTCTTAACATAATTCTCAGAAAAGCGAGTAATGAGGAGCGAGGAGCGAGGAGTGAGGAGCGAGGAGCGAGGAGTGAGGGGAAGAAAAGAGCTGCTCTTGAGCTGAGGGAGAGTCGCCCATCTGAGGGGGAGAAGAGAGTTGCGGAGCAACTACCAACTACCAACTACCAACCATCAACCATCAACTGTCAACCGTTCATCCTTATCCCTCATAATGGAAATAGTGGATAAAATTTGCTTTCCCAAAATCCGATCGCCGTTTTACTTGATGAAATATGTTTGATGCACTTGCCGATCGCCTAGAATCTGCCTGGAAAAAGCTGCGGGGACAAGATAAGATTTCCCCTGCCAACATTCAAGAGGCATTGCGGGAGGTACGCCGCGCCTTATTGGAGGCGGATGTCAATTTGCAGGTAGTCAAAGATTTTATTGCTGAAGTAGAAACTAAGGCACAAGGAGCCGAGGTACTTTCTGGGGTTAGACCCGACCAGCAGTTCATCAAAGTTGTTTATGACGAACTAGTAGAAGTGATGGGGGAAACCAACGTTCCCCTAGCACAGGCAGACGTAGCCCCTACCGTTGTTTTAATGGCAGGTTTACAGGGGACGGGAAAAACTACCGCTACGGCTAAATTAGCATTGCATCTACGCAAGCAAGACCTCAGTTGCTTGATGGTAGCGACAGACGTGTATCGTCCTGCTGCGATCGATCAGTTGGTGACTCTGGGTAAGCAAATTGACGTACCCGTGTTTGAAATGGGTAGCAATGCCGACCCCGTAGAGATTGCGCGACAAGGTGTCGAACAAGCCAAAGCACAAGGGGTAGATACAGTTATTATCGATACCGCTGGTCGCCTGCAAATTGACCAAGACATGATGGCGGAGTTGATTCGTGTTAAAGAAGCCGTGCAACCCCACGAAACGCTGTTGGTAGTGGATGCGATGACGGGTCAAGAAGCAGCCAATCTCACCCGCACTTTCCACGAACAAGTCGGTATTACTGGGGCAATTCTCACCAAGCTGGACGGTGACAGCCGAGGTGGAGCAGCGCTTTCAGTACGACGAATCTCGGGACAGCCGATTAAGTTCGTCGGTGTCGGGGAAAAAGTAGAAGCACTACAACCCTTTTACCCCGAACGCATGGCATCGCGCATTTTAGGTATGGGCGACGTGCTGACGCTCGTAGAAAAAGCCCAAGAAGAATTTGACCTTGCCGATGCTGAGAAAATGCAAGAGAAAATTCTCTCGGCAAAATTTGACTTCACCGACTTTCTGAAGCAGATGCGGCTGCTGAAGAACATGGGTTCTTTGGGTGGCATCATGAAGCTAATTCCTGGCATGAATAAGATGTCGGACGACCAGCTGAAGCAGGGGGAAACCCAGCTCAAGCGCTGCGAAGCGATGATCAATTCCATGACAAAGCAGGAACGTAAAGACCCCGATCTATTATCTAGTTCCCCCAGCCGTCGCCGCCGGATTGCCAGAGGTTCTGGATATAAAGAAAGCGACGTGAGCAAACTGGTGAGCGACTTCCAGAGAATGCGAGCCATGATGCAGCAGATGGGTCAAGGCGGCGGCTTCCCAGGTATGCCTAATCTGTTCGGTGGTGGCGGCGGTATGGGCGATCCCTATGCTGCTGGTAGTCGTCCTACTCCCCCTGGTTGGCGGGGCTACGCTGGCGGCGCACCCGCTAAGAAAAAGAAGAAAGAGAAGAAGAAAAAAGGATTTGGGACTTTGTGAGTGGCAATTGGTAATTGGTAATTGGTCATCGGTAGTTGCTCCCTTAGCCCACTCAGCTCTCTTGTCCCTGCTCCCCGCTCCCTACTCCCCAGCAACTGTGATATGATGATCTATTCAGTGAATACAATCTATTAGCCGCCTACAGGAGAAGTTAACCCCAGTATGATCAAACTGCGATTGAAGCGATACGGTAAAAAGCGGGAAGCAAGTTACCGCATTGTGGCGATAAAAAGCAGCGCTCGGCGCGAAGGTCGTGCTTTGGAAGAGCTGGGATTCTATAACCCCAGAACTGACGAAACTAAGTTAGATGTGCCAGGAATCGTAAGGCGGCTCCAACAAGGTGCTCAACCTACTGATACCGTGCGTCACATTCTACAAAAAGCTAATGTCTTTGAACAGCTCAATACCGCAGCCAGCCAATCAACCAACTCATAAGGGCGATCGCACTATAAGTTCAGATCGACAACCAGATTACGCTAAACTAGCGCAATTTCTGATTCAGCCGTTTTTGGAGTCTCCCAACTCGCTAAGCGTGGATTGCGAGTTCTTCCCTAGTACGGCTAAGGTTTGGCTTAGAGTCGCCTTTGAAGGTGAAGACAAGGGGCGAGTTTTTGGTCGCGGCGGACGCAATATTCAAAATATTCGCACGGTTATTGCTGCTGCTGCTGCTATGTCAGGGCATTCAGTATATCTGGATATTTACGGTAGCCAAGCTTTTAATGGTGCGACGAGTGGGGAAGAAACCGGACGTTCATCAGACCGTTCATCTGCGCCAAAATTGAGGGAACAGCGAGGTGAGAGTCCCAAACCCGTGCAAAAACCTCGTTCTCATTAGTCGTTGGTTGATGGCTACCGCTCGTTTGTAGCTAGTAAGCTAGAAAGGACAAATGACTGATGGCGTAGGGCGAAGCCCTTCCCATAGGGTACGACCAATGACAAATAGAAAACTGGTATGGCAGAGCCTTTAACGATCGCGCTACCAACTCAAGCTGGCGCGATCGCTTTAGCTGGAGAAAAAGAAGAAAATTTGAAAACTCTGGCGCGACTCACAGGCGCTACAGTCGTGTTGCGCGGGCAAGAGTTATATATTTACGGTACGGAAAATCAAATCGAGCTAAGCCAGCAGTTAGTGCGATCGCTCGAAGACCTCTGGAGTCAAGGTAAAAGTATTTCTAATGCAGATATCCTCACGGCGCGTCAAGCATTAGATACCCATCGCCAAGGCGAACTGCAAGAATTACAGCGAGATGTTCTCGCTCGTACCCGTCGCGGCGATGAAGTGCGGGCAAAAACTTTTCGTCAGCGTCAATACATTCAATACATCCGCACCCATGACTTGACATTTTGCTCTGGTCCTGCTGGTACTGGTAAGACTTATTTAGCGGTAGTCATTGCTGCCCAAGCTTTGTTAGCAAATCAGTACGAACGGTTAATTTTAACTCGTCCAGCCGTGGAAGCTGGGGAAAAACTGGGCTTTTTACCAGGGGATTTGCAACAAAAAGTCGATCCGTTTCTCCGTCCCCTCTACGACGCATTGTATGAGTTTATCGACCAAGAAAAAATGGCTAACCTAATGGAACGGGGAGTCATTGAAGTAGCTCCTCTAGCATATATGCGGGGTCGCACGCTGAATAATGCTTTTGTGATTGTGGATGAGGCGCAGAACACGACACCAGCCCAGATGAAAATGGTGTTAACGCGGTTGGGATTCCGTTCGCGCATGGTTGTGACTGGGGACATGACTCAGACTGACTTACCTTTGCAACAACAATCAGGGTTAACAGTAGCGTTGAAGATTCTGCAACATCTCGAAGGAATTGCTTTTTGCGAGTTTTCTCAAAAAGATGTCGTTCGCAATCCTTTGGTGCAAAGAATTGTTGCGGCTTACGAGCAGTACGAGAAATAATTGCTGTTTATTTACCACGGATACTCCTTCTCAAATTCCTTTCTCTACTCAGAGATACAGCAAATCAAGCCGTGGTAAAATATATTTTTCTCTTTAGCATTCTTGCATTCAGATGTTCTAATAAATAGACATTAGGTCAACAGAATATTTACAATTTTTAATTTAAATTTTGTTTCTGATTTGAATAATTTCAAGCAACTTTTGATATCAAACAGTACTTGTACATACGAGTCTCAACAATTTTCAGGGCGATCGCACATTCACCCTACTTTCAAGATATAAGCTTTAAGATAGATGTATAACATTTAATAAAAAAATCAAAATAATAATTCTGCATACTAAAAAAATTGCCTGAAATCTCGATCGCATCTCGCAATATAGATTCGGTCTGACTATTTTTAAAAGCTGGTTGAAAAAATGAAAGGGAAAAAAGCCGCGGTCGCCATTGGTCTATTGGGCGCGATCGGCAGTGCCATTGTTGCTTGCTCGCCAGATAGCCAAAATAACTCTACAGCGCAAATCAATCCAAACGCAAAACTGCGATCGCTTGCAATTACTGTAGGCGATCTCAGCAATCCCTTCTTTGTCTTGATGGGACGAGGTGCGGAATCTGAGGCTAAGAAAATTGCTGGAGAAGGGGTACGAACTGCTGTTGTTTCTAGCGGTTACGACCTCAACTTGCAATTCAATCAAATCGAAAACTTTATTGCCGCTAACACGGACTTAATCCTGCTAAATGCTGGCGATAGTGAGGGCATTGCAGCTGCTGTGGAAAAAGCCAAACAAGCAGGCATTACCGTAATCGCAGTCGATACAGGTGCGGGTGGTGGCGTAGATGCTACCGTCACCTCTAATAATCTGCAAGCAGGGCAGATTAGCTGTCAGTATATTGCCGATCGCCTCAAAGGGAAAGGCAATGTTGTAATTGTGAATGGTCCGCCAGTACAATCAGTATTCGATCGCGTCAAAGGTTGCGAACAAGTCTTTGCTCAGTACCCCAACATTAAAATACTTTCTAAAGACCAAAACGCAGAAGGTAGCAGAGATGGTGGTTTAAGGGTTATGAGCGACCTGCTGACATCATTTAACAAAATTGATGCCGTGTTTGCGATCAACGATCCGAGCGGAGTTGGTGCAGAACTAGCAGCCAAGCAAGCCAGACGCAACGAGTTTTTCATTGTCGGCGTAGACGGCGCACCGGAAGCAAAACAAGCAATTGAAGACCCTAATAGTATTTTTGTTGCGACTGCTGCTCAAGATCCACTGGGCATGACGCAAACAGCCGTACGAGTTGGTAACGAAATTCTCAACGGCAAGAAGCCGAAGAATCCCGACATTTTGATTCCAGTCAGGCTGATTACCAGAGAAAACGTCAAAGACTATAAAGGCTGGCAGTAAGAATTCGGAATTCCGAATTCTTTTTGACTTCTCTTGACTTCTGTAAGGGCGGGTTTGAGCGCAGAACTATCTGTTGTTTGACGGGTATCCTCAAAAAACCCGCCCCTACGACTCTCTTGTCCCCCTAAATCCTATGACAACAACCACATCCCCTCCCATCCCTCGGTTAGAAATGCGAGGCATTACCAAGAAATTTCACGGTGTAACTGCCTTGGAAAATGTCAACTTAACCGTTTATCCAGGTGAAATTCACGCTCTGATGGGCGAGAATGGCGCGGGTAAAAGTACGTTGATGAAAATTCTGGCTGGGGCATACGAAACAGATGCAGGTGAAATTCGCATTAACGGCGAACCAGTGAGAATTTCAGACCCCAGTGCTGCAAGACTTGCAGGAATTGCACTGATTTATCAAGAATTGAACCTCGCCCCCAACTTGACTGTAGCTGAAAACATCTTCATGGGTAGCGAGTTAACTAAAGGATATTTCCTCGATCGCGATCGCATGAATCAGGAAGCAGCAGCAGTCCTCAACAGTCTGGGAGCGAGTTTTCAGCCAGAAGACACGGTTTCTCGCCTCTCAATTGCCGAACAGCAACAAGTCGAAATCGCGCGGGCGCTCAAGGACAATAGCCGCATCCTAATTATGGACGAGCCAACCGCAGCACTGTCAGACCGCGAAACAGAACAACTATTTGAGTTAA
>NZ_JBOFLP010000074.1:0-8722 GCF_051657925.1 Chroococcidiopsis sp. | reverse complement strand
AGGCGACTAGTTGAGTAGTAAGGCGTTAGACTACTCGGTTCAGTTGAGTTGCGCTCGACAACAATTACCCCACAGGAGTTGTATGGATATATTTGGCGATCCGACGCTTTGAGACATTTGAGCAGGCGATCGCGATCGTTGTAGACAGGGACAATAACTGAAATAAAAGGGAGGCTGCTTTGAACCTCCCTGTAATGCGGGGCTTTCATCTCTAATCAGTCGGTCACTCCAGAAGGGGACAGGAGACACAGGGGAGACGAGGGAGACACAAAAGAACACCAGAGGCTGGTTGAATTCTTGCTCCAATTTTCATCTTCCATTCTGTCCCCTACCTCCTGTTTTCTGCTTCCTATTTTCTGTCCCCTGCCCTCTGTCGCCGCGATCCTGTCTCCCACCCCCTTTTGAATTTCAGCTGCCCATAGACCAACCTTCGGGGAAATATGTTTTGCCCTTAACGCAAATGGGCGAGTCACTTGCAGTCAAGTTATTAGGAGTAAAGTTACTCACTTCAGAGCCAGCTTCAGATTTGACCATAATTGGAGAAGCAGCAAGCGGATAGTTAGCATCGTTTCTCAGAGCTACGATTCCACAAGCGTTAGCTTTGGCTCGACGGGTGGAAGGAACGCTGTTATACGTGATTTCGGTGTTGGAGTATGCGCCCAGCCCCGTGAAATACACGTTGCCATTTGAATCTTTGAACACAGCAGCGGGGGGAGTAGCAGCCAAACTACCATCACTGCATTTGGGTGCAGCCCCTACTGTCAAGGATGCCATTGTGTAGTTTGTACCGGATCTGGTGAAAGAAGAAGCAGAGTCAATTGGGTATGATTCAGAATCAGACAAGGTAATGACACCGCAGGCATTAGCAGAGGCGCGTCTTACCTTGGGAGCGCCACTGTACTCAATCGTGTAGGAGCTGTAATCAGTTAGTCCCGATACCACAATGCCACCGTCAGCAGTCTTCGTAGCAACAACTTCAGCGGATGCTGGCAGGATACCAATAGCCAGTGTACCGAGGGCAACAACAATAGCAGAAACTTTTTTAGCGTTCATGAGTGCAAATCTAAAATCCTTGGGAAGAATAAATTAGAGGATCAGCCACGGCACTCATTGCAACTCCGTTCTGTGGCTGCCTCTACTAAATTGGCATAAAACATTTGTACTTGCATCGCTGTAGATACGGAGCAAATTACAAAGGGTTGAATAAAATTTCTGCGCAAAATAAGAACAAATGATGAACTTCATCCCTCCACCGTCACAACCGCACACGTGGGAACCCCTTTGTTATCTAGAACTTCGCCTGGGGCAAATGGTTAATCTCAATAGTCTCTGTGGTGTACGGCTACAATGCTCGTATTTTCGATCTAGGGAGGAAGCACAAGCAGCTTTCGACAGAAGAGATCCAGGAACGGAGGGAATGGACGGTGACAGCGACGGTAAAGTATGCGAGTGGGGAACCCAAGGGATTGACAAGCGATGAAGCGATGGATTGTTGCACTGCCGATACTGGCAATCGCCTTCTTTTTACTTATTCCCAAACCCCAACGTAGTAGTAAGACAGAGCTACCAACTCCTAGCAGCAGCCCCCAAAGCAAGCCATCTCCACCAGCCCAAACTTGGCAGGTCGTCAAAGTCGCAGACGGCGATACGATTACGGTGACACAGGGCGATCGCAAGGAGAAGATCCGGTTTTGTGGGGTCGATGCCCCAGAAAGAAAACACGGGAATCAGCCAGGGCAACCATTAGGCAATGAGTCAAAGGCAAACTTGCAGCGACTCATTGATGAGGCTAACGGTCAGGTGCAACTGTCATTCATCGAAAGCGATCGCTACGGTCGCCAGGTTGCAGAGGTATTTGCAGGTAACAAGTTTTTGCAAGAGGAGCAGGTAAAGGCTGGATTTGCATATCACTATGCTAGGTATTCAGGTAACTGTCCTCACCGCGATGCGATCGTACAGGCGGAGGCGATCGCCCAGTCTAACCACTACGGCGTGTGGGGTGGCAACTATGAAAAACCTTGGGATTATCGGAAGAAAAACAAATGAAAGATAAAAAGCTGAATCTAGAGGGTTTTACTCTAATTGAAACTTTAATTGTTGTCATCATCGTTGGAGTCCTAGCCGCGATCGCTGGTCCCTCATGGGTTGCCTTCGTCCAGCAGCAGAAATTAAGCAAGGCAGCGGATAAGGTGTACTGCTGGGAAGTCATAGGCGCTCAGTCAGTAGCGAAGAAGGATAAACTTACAAAATCTCCGCCAACAACAATTCAAGATATCGATCCCACCGTCACCGTGACCTATCCAACCACGATGATTCAGTTTGACTATCGCGGTGCTGTGAAGAATGAGGATGTCATCCCCTATAGAACCCATTTGAGATCTATACAGGAGGGCAATCGAATTTGACTGAACTACGAGCTAAGTTACAAATTTTATAGATTGATCGTCAGGATTTTTTTCTTGCTTTTTTTGTCGCTCAACACGACTGTATTGTAGGGTGATGTATCCGTTCCCAGCGGAATTGGCAGCCAAAAACTGGGGTTTTTATGATCGAGTTCGCCTAAATCAATGCTTTTCGTTATATCGCCATCTGTTGCCAGATAAGCGGTAAGTTCGCCCTTATAATCTTCAATTAAAAAGTCGCTAAATAAAACGACTTGCCCACCCTCAGGATGTATACCAAGGATGACCGTACCGCTGAAAGTTGCGCCTTTTCGTTCTTCATCAACTGTTGCCATTATGATTTCCGAGGGGTCTTGACCGGACATATCTGCCATAAACTTTTTCCTGGGCGAATTCTCAACAATTGAAAATGATTTTACAAGAGCGCTATGGGCGATCGCAAAACTCTCAGGACGTATTTCTGCATCGGTCTTGCAAATGTATAGCCAAGCTAAGTACAGGACAAAAATTGTAGAACATTGAGGAATTCATCCATTTTCTGTTCCAAGTTGAGAACAATGTTTCGGAGATGGTCAAGTCCATAACTCATTTGGGAGCTTTTTGAGCTGGGCTAGAATCAAAATAAAAATGCCCTATTCCAGCAGCTTAAGCGACAAAGAATGGGAAATCATTGAACCCTTACTGCCAAAAAAGAAGCAAACCCGGCCCCCCAAATGGACAAAGCGCCAAATTCTAGATGGAGTGTTCTATCAGTTGAAGAATGGCTGCAATTGGGGAGACTTGCCCACAGACTTGCCACCGTACTCAACGGTGTTTTGGCACTATAAAAACTGGCGTAGTGAAGGCGTACTCGATGAAATTATGACTGCGCTTCATGCTCAGGTACGGCAACGTGCCCAAAAAAACAGCAATGGACACGATTGTTGATCGTTGACTTCCCTTGCGGTGAAGAATACCTGCACTGCTAGCATCGAGACTAAGGGATTTTGCTTCTACAAATTTACCAACGGCATCAAACGCCATCTGGCAGTCGATACATTAGGATTGCCATTTTTCAGGCACTGTACGAGCGCGAATGTCAGCGATGACCAAGGCTTGATTGAGATGCTCATCGACCATTTAGACTACTTTCGCAAAAAGCCCGTGAATATTCCTAAAATCACAATCTTGCAAGGGCGACGGCTATCATCCCGACAAAATCACGGCTGCATTACAGTTGGTCTATCCACAAATCATGACGAAAATTCGCTTTCAACTGGCTTTGAAGCCGACCAAAGCTGAAAAAGCAGCACAAGGTAAGACTGGATTTGTCCCCATTGCAACGCGGTGGATCATCGAGCGCTCGAATGCTTGGATGGAGCGGTGCAAGAGTTTAGTCAAGAACTTTGAGCGCACCTTAGATCATGCCACTGCCAAGATCGATCTCTGCTTTATCCGATTGATGCTGAAGCGCTTAGCCAAGGCATAAGATCCCAAATGGGTTCTATAGAATCAACTTGAGTGCAACTGATACTAGCAAACAGAAGTGCGTTGTTGTCATGACAATATTGGGAACAGCCAAGATAGGCAATGACGATGCTGAGTGTGATGCCCTGAGTAGTTCCTAATGATGGTTGCAGTTTTACTACAGCTACTTTTCCTACAGATAATGATTGGCGCGATCGCCCTACTAACCTTGTACCTGAGTCAACTAGAGCCGGATATTCAACCAGCAAGAAGGCGATCGCATAAATGACTACCAACAGCTATGCTAAACAAATGATCCTGCATTCAATCAGAGATCGGGAAACTTACTTCTGCGATGGAGAGCTAGGCGAGTTTATCGAAGCAGCCAAATCTCTAGGCTTTGATTATGACTATTGCAAAACCGAGGATGGCTTCGACTTCATGGCTTGGAACCCAGGTGATGAGGAAGAAGTAGCTAAAATCAAACTGTGAGGCGAGCGATCGCGTTCTTGACTGTAGGCAAAGGTTAGATAACTGCATTACTGCATAGATAGCGATTGCACGCTAAGCGCTTAAATTGGGTTAGGAGGTGTGTAGGGGGAGGAAGGAAATATGATGGGGAACCAAGGAAATCTAGTTGGGGAATAACTTTTGAGAAGTATTTAGCAGGCTTTATCCCCTTGAATTTTATTGTTCCCAGCCAGATCTATACCAACAAAGCCAATTACTAGTTGGTAAACTATTACTTAATGTGAATTTAGTTAAGCAAGAAATATAAGGCGATCTAAAGTTGAAAAATAGCAAACTTAGCTTAAATACCAATTTTATTCTTAGAAAATACTTCAGGAGTTTTTTCTACTATTAGATGGTGGTTTCTGACCTCATTTAGGAGTTTTTTTGAACTTCTACTAATGTAGAAATGCTTAGGCTTACTGAAATAGAGCGAGGCAGGTTTTACCTACTGCTCGCTCGGGTTTCATCAGGTCTGAAATCAACAACTATCAAAATAGAACGTTTTCTTTAACTCAAAAATACTTCAAGATAGTCTTCACTAAGACAACAAATTGTTATAAATAGCTATTTTGCGCAATTCGTCGCTTAAAGCCCGCTTAGCTTGATGATGCGAGGCTTGATAGAACGAATTTCAATTCTAGAAAAATAAAAAAACATATGAGACACAAATCGAGTTTTTTACGCTTACTAACAATAGGAGCGTTTGTTGCTAGCTTCACTCCTGGTGTAGTATCAGCAGCGCCTTACCCTAGTGGAAACTATAGACTTTTTCTCGATTACGATCCCGAGCGAGCGGCTGCTGGTGCCGCAGGTGTCATTGGAAGGTATTCTAGTTGTATTAATTTTACTACTACTGGAGCACCTGGTGGGTATACTCAATGGGGATCGTGGACATTTGCGGGTGGGGGTTTCAAGGGTGATTGGAGGCAGTTAGGAGATAGTATTACTTGGTATGGGTTTAGTGACTTAGACGCTGTCTTTGGAACTGGATTGGTACAAGCGGCGACGAATATGAGTGGGAAATATGCCCAGTACAATCGTGTCAATGGACCCGCAGCCGCTGCTGGGGCTATACCGGCTTACACTGGTGCTTGGACTATTGTTAAAGATACAGCCGCCTGCCCTTAAGCGTTAGAAAGCATAATAAAAAAGTAGTGTTACGACACTCCCTTAAGCAGCATCTACCAGGACTAACAGTACCATACTTTGCCATTTAATCACCCATCTACTACTCACTAATCTCGCTCTGATTAGTAACACATTATCAGCACTATTTTTATTGCGCTTCCTCTTCCTATTTTTAGCAGCTTCTATTTGACTGTAATTTGGTTTTTAATAGTTGAGAAATAAGTAAGAACAACAACAGACTAATCACAATTAAAGTATCTCCCGTCGGCAGAAAGTGCCAATTACCAGACTTAGTTTTGCTGTCTACAGGGAAGCTCTAACAAGTAAAAGGTTTACTAACAGTACTTTAGGGTAGAAGCTGTTTCAATGTTTCAAGTAAAGTTACCCTACCTTTTCACGTTGCTTCCACTTCGATCGGCAAGAGAAGGCGATCGCGTCCCCGACTGTAAATATTTTCAGTCAGATAAGCGGGAAGATTCTATCTTGTCCACTCGTCCACTGGACAAATCAATATGTCCAGTGGACAACATCATTTACATCAAATAGACAATTCATCTTGGAAGCGGCTGACAAGAAGCAAATTAATTTCTCCAACTAATAAGTTGGCGATCGCAGTAGAGACAATGCCCACGTAGGGAATCGCCAATTTTAAATTCTCCTGCTCAAGCTAGATGCTTTAGACAAAAAAGTTGACTGCGCTAACGTTTGTCTCTTTCAGGATTGCTAGTTGGTCAGTGCCTATACTAATAAGAGTATCGCTTCCACTTTGGGTAAGAGATACGTCGGTTTTACTTAATCCCAAACCAGTTAGATCGATTCGCTCGTTGATGCCGTAGTTATAGATTGTAGTAACTCCTGCCCCAGTTCCAAGAATGAAGGTGTCCTGACCCTCACCAGCGTAGACGATATCGTTACCTCCTCCATCAATCTGAATTTCCGACTCTCCGCCTGCATATTCAATCAAACATCCTCGGAGGCTGACCAAACCACCGCGAAGGTTAATGACATCATTGCCCGAACCGTCATAAATGGTGTCGTTGCCCAGACCTGAAACAATCGTGTCATTGCCGGACTCGCCGTAAATTTGGTTGTCACCACCAAACGTAAAGATTGTATCAGTCCCACCTCCAGCAAAGATAGAGCCAGCGTTACTAGCAATCAAGTCATCTCCCGCTCCAGCGTTTATTTGGTTATCACCGCCAGCAAAAATATTGTCATTACCAGCACCAGCATCGATTGAGTATTTGAAAGAGGAACTCTCAAGAATGATACAATCGTTACCGTTACCTGCATTAATCTTGTGGTTGCCTCCACCGATGGTGAGATCTTGAATTCGATCGTCTCCTGCACCTGCATTGACAACATCATCCCCGCCAGAACCAATATTAATAATATCGTTACCCGCGCCAGCGACAATCTCATCACTGCCGCCACCCGAAAAAATTGTGTCACTACCGTCTCCAGCATCGATTAGATCGTTGCCACTACCCGCATTGATGATGTCGTCTCCTCCCCCAGCATAAATCTTGTCGTTGCCTCCAAGCTCGCCATCAAAGATGTCATTACCCGCACCAAGAGAAACAACATCATTGCCAGATCCAGTGGCTACATAGTCATTACCAGCACCAGTATTAACTGTGTTGTTACCTGCATCTGGTAAGGGGCTGTAGAAGATTGCTTCTCCACCGAAGGGAGGAAAGTTATTAATAGAATCAAAACTAACCCCAGCCAAAACAACGTCATTGCCTGCTCCCGTGGAAATCTGGTTGTTACCGCCTAAAGCCTCAAACCAGTCAGGATTTGACGTGCCAGTCAAAGTCTGGTCATTTGATGTAGCAGTTTCTACTGTGTAATTTATCCCGCGAAAAACTCTTGTTGTCATATTTCAATTGCTCCTCAGTCTTTGTGCAACCATTTAGGGATGTACCAAGAGAATGAAGGTTACAAGCAATTTAAGTGGATGATTTCCTCTCGGAGCCTCAAACTTATCGGCTTGATGCTGCGGGAAGAATATCGATCGTTAATTGCTTCGCAATGTAATAGTGGCTTCTGCCATTCATGGATATTTCCGTTTCTAAAGCCAACAGTCGTATGGCAAGGAGCCTTCTCTCCTGGCATCGGAAACTTCTATCCGCATACCACCCCAGATACTTTCAGTCGTGGGGTTTTAGAAAACAGAAAAACAAATATTCAGTTGAATACGTTTCGCGCCCTAGCTCCGTAATACTTATGACGGCAATACCAGGAATTACAGGTTGAACTATAACCATTGCTGCCACAGTCTTATATCTACCAGAATTCCGACTTAGGTAGTTCGGTGGTATATAGTGCTGGAGTGGCTATGTGTAATCTATCACCAAGAACCGTGACAAGTAAAGCCTCCGTTCGCCCCTAACTACTGCTTCCCCTTTGGGAGAGGTGCAATCAGTATTTCAGCTTTTTAAAATGGGCATTGCCAAACACAATTTTTTGTAGTGATATGGGCAATTTCCTTAGAATTCTAAGCGTGCGATCGCATCAAATAAACAACTCAGGGGATACATGAAAGAATTCCCCCAAAGCCTTAGCCTGAGCTTTACTGATCCCACGCTTGCCATTCACAACTTCAGAGACTACACCTCTAGACCCTATCACGCCAATTAAATCTTCCTGTTTGAAATCCCTTGCTTCTATTAGATGCAAAAGAATAGATTGGGGAGTCGAGCCGCCAAGTTGATAGTGTTCGTCCTCAAACTTTTCAACCAGAATTACCAAAAGATCCAAGAGAGCATCTTGCTCTGGAGTGCGGTTTTTTTCCGCCATTAACTTTTCAATAATCTCCAAATACTTCTCATTTTCTTCTTCGGTTTCTACCACTTTTGGCTGAATTTCTACCAGCAGGGAGCCATAAACATTTTTATCAAAAGTAAGGGTCATCTTTCCATTTCTCCTTATCATATTCAGCGTGGGTCAAAACATATTTGATATAAGCTATCTGTCTTTGATAATCAATATGTACAATCAGGCGATAGTCATTCCCTTTAATGTTAAATACCGTAAAGTTTCCTACAGCATCAGCACTTGGATAAAATTGTCTTACCTCGACTAGGCTTTTCCATTAGAGTTCTTGCATAAGTCAGGAAGGCTTAAAAAGATCAAGTTCGTAGTTGTACAGCCCAGCTATCAGATTGAATCTCAACCCAAATCGTTTTCTCCGATTTCGATATCTTTCCGCCAAAATTTTAAACACTTTC
>NZ_JBOFLP010000073.1:0-17400 GCF_051657925.1 Chroococcidiopsis sp. | reverse complement strand
CTTCTGGGTATTGTAATTCGCTCAGAAATACTTTGAGATCGTTGCGATAGACTTGCAAAACCAATTCTTCAACCAATCCCTGTCTGTCCCACTCTGCCCAATCTGCAAGAAAAAGGTCGTAGGAAACTCTTTGAGGATTAGGAGCAATTGAAATTATGCAATTTGGTTTCTGTTGCTTGACTGCTTGAAATACCTGTTTCAAAAAAGCCGTAATTTTATCAGCACGCCAGTGCAGCCATTCGGAATCTTGGGGATCGATAGGTGGCTTTTTTCCCTGATGTTCTTGCTGATATAAATTCACGGTAAATGGATCGTAGCCAAATTCTGAAGGTAAACCGAAATGGTCGTCAAATTGAATTCCGTCTATATCGTATTTCGTAACGACTTCTAAAATTAAATTTTGAATAAACTGCTGTACTTCAGGATGAAAAGGATTGAGCCAGACTCGTTTGTGTTTACCTTCTAGCCAAATTTCTTTGTGATTACGCCTATGAGTTAGCCACTGAGGGTGACGTTTCGCTAATTGGGAATCAGCAGGAGCCATAAAACCAAATTCAAACCAGGGAATGACTCCCATGCGTTGTCGATCGCCCTGCGGAGTAATTTGTTGATGTCCTTGCTCGATAATTTCTTGTAAGATATCTCGTCCTTGTAATCCAGGCGTAGGATCGAGCGATCGCCCGATGGTGTTTGCAGCAACTGAGCTAGGATACAAAGTGTAGCCCCAGTTCCAAATCGTCGGATAGATAGTATTAAAATTCAGTTGATGTAAGGTTTGGATTGCTTGACTGAGGCGATCGCGTTTAAATAATACGTCACTATCAATATTCGTCAGCCATACTCCCCTAATTTCGGCAGAGTTTGAATTGGGTTTGGGAGGAGTTGGCGAGGCTATGAGAGTTACAGAAGAGAAGCATAGGATCGCCGCTAGGCTGAACAGGGCGATCGCTAGAGGAGCAAAAAATTTCCGGCGCATCTTGATTAAGTGAACCTACTGACGGCAAATTCTACAGTATGGGGAAAGCTATCTGTCAGAACTCTTAAAGGAATTTTGCTGATTCTATCGGTTTATGCAAGTTATAGTTCTGCTAGCCTTACTCCTGGGGATACTTGTAGCAACATTCGTATTTGGCATTGTGACGAAAAATTTTCTGCTATCCCTCGTTGCATTTCCATCGATCTATTTCTATATAGCGGCTGTACTAAAAGAATGGCGATATATTCCTTTACGAGAACGCAGCTTTTATCTATGTAAATTAAAACGCTATCAAGAAGCGATCGCGGCTTGCGATCGATTTCTCGGACGTTTGCCGGGATACGGTTTTACTTGGTTTAACCGAGGTTTATTATTATTTGAGTTAAAACGCTATCGAGAGGCGATCGCGAGTTACGATAAAGCTTTAGATTGTGCTAGAGATTACTACAAAGGATTTCCCTATCGAGTCTGGTATCATCGAGGTTTGGCATTACATCGCTTAGGGCGTTATAAACAAGCGATCGCCAATTACGACGAATCGCTCAAATATACAAAAACATATCATCGCAATTTACGCTATCAGGTTTGGTATCATCGAGGTCTGGCGTTGCAAGAATTGGGATTGTACAGAGAAGCAATTTTTAGCTACGACCGAGCAATGCAGTATATGCACCGATACAATCGGGGTTGGCAACAAAAAGGAGCAAATGAGGTAGAGATTGCCGAGCCGCAAGACTTCTGGTATTCTCTGGATAATTTATGGTGTGACTGCTTGGATCGGTTACAGTCCGTTCGCTTGCGCTACGAAAAAGCGATCGCCAGCCATAATCCAAGCTCTAAGTACAAACCAGACTTCGGCGATGCTTTTTACAATCGTGCTTGCTGTTTTGCAGCCGCAGGTGATACCGATTTGGCTTTGGCGAACTTGCAACAAGCGATCTATCTCAATCCAAGCGAGTACAGAGAAAAAGCCAAGACTGATGCGGGTTGGGATGAATTGCGGCGCGATCGACAGTTTAAAAGATTGGTTGTTGGTCGATCTCAACCTTGCACTTGTTGCAATCACCGTCTGTGAATTAATTCACGCATCTCATAGCCCAAGTCGGATTTATCCGACTACAATTGATTTTTAGTCTACTTCTTCAGTAGACTTTTGCTATTAGCCTCGAACTTAAGTTCGAGGCGGGTCTGGATGCTAATTGAGAATACTGCAAGATCTCAGTTGATAGTTATTATTTGGTAACTTAGTATATGGGCGCACAACCATGCGCCTTTACAGTTATCTCCTTGCCAATCTATGCAAGTTATAGGTGTCCATCACGTTGCAATTATTTGTTCTGACTACGAGCGATCGAAGAAATTCTATACAGAAATTTTAGGATTTTCTATTATTGAAGAAACATTTAGGGCGGCGAGAAATTCTTATAAATTAGATTTAAGAGTTAGCGATCGAGTTCAAATTGAATTGTTTTCTTTTCCCGCGCCGCCGTCAAGACCGAGTCAACCTGAAGCTTGTGGATTGAGGCATTTGGCTTTTGCTGTACACGATCTCGATCGCGCTGTCACCGAGCTAAATTCTCAAGGAGTGCAAGTAGAAGATATTAGAATAGACGAAATTACAGGTAAACGTTTTACTTTTTTTCAAGACCCAGATAATTTACCACTGGAACTTTATGAAAATTAATATGCTTGTTCCTCTTAAACAAGGTCTAACAAATATGGGACAAATAAAATTCGCGGCTGCACAAACGAAACAAACGAAGTTCGCCTGCGCGGACTATAGAACAATTGATTTTTTGAAATTTTGTCTAGCAACTCGTCTAGCAACAAGGAGTTTTTTAACTCTGGCTTTAACTTGTAGTTTATTTTTGTGTTTTAGCGTTAATTTTATTTCTAGTGCTGTAGCTGCACCGAGTCAGCTTGCTGAAAATATAGGCACGAGCGCTCAAAGCGATCGCGTGCCTCCTAAAGTCGTTAAAGCTGTCATTGCCGATTTGTCTCAGCAGCAAAATATTTCTCCAGATAAACTAAAAGTGACTAAATACAGTCGTGAAAGTTGGTCTGATGGTTGCTTGGGACTACCTCAACCGGAGGAAATTTGCTCGCAGGCGATCGTTGAAGGTTGGCGGGTTGTGGTGTCGGACGGTAGCCAAAAATGGATTTATCGTACTGATAATAGTGGGAGAAACGTGCGATTAGAATCACCAAAGATTTCTAAAGTCAAAATTTAAAAGTCAAAAGTCAAAACTTTAGTCAAAATTTTGAAGTTGTGTGAAATAGCAATTGGTGCTGCAAGATTTAGTTAAGTCCACATTGAAATAATTTATTTCTTGAACGAGTAGAATCTTTACATTAAATCTCCAATGGGAGCGCTGTTGTAACTACCAAAAACTGCTTCCAAATTCCGGTAGTATTTAAATTCCATTAGGTTATAAAATGGATCTTCTAGGAAGAACGTATAGTGTTCTAGGGGAGAATCAACAAAGCGCTGTTTGGGTGTTTCTCTAAATTTGAGTTGCTGGTGTTGCGATCGCTCTAATAAATTTTCCCATTCCAATTTAGAGGAAAAAATTAAACCAAAGTGTCTGGGATAGACACCACGCTGTGGAGCCAGAGGTTCTTTAGTCATATGAGCTACTAGCTGATGCCCGTAAAGATTTAAAATCAAAGCATGGTGAGTTTCACGACCGGGAATGCAGCCCAAACCATCGATATAGAAGGCTTTTGTCTGGGGAATGTCGGTAATGGGAAAGGCAAGGTGAAAAATAGTTTGATTCATATAAAGCAGGGAGCAGAGAGCAGGGAGCAGGGAGTAGAGGTAGATTTATTCAGATGACTACTAATTTATCCTTGATGTTTTCAAATCCATCGTTCCTCAATTCCGTACTAGTTGCTGTCGGAGTGCATACAGTTTTGCTGGGTGTAGCCTGGATTGCTCCCAAAAAATTGCTAACTCCGGCTGGGCTATTGCACGCTTTGTTCTTGGGTATTCTCTTGTACTTGAGTGTAGGTTGGCAGGGTGAATTAGTTGTCGTGTTCTATTTTCTCGTTGGTTCTGCCGTGACATACATTGGTATGGCACAAAAGGAAGCGGAAGGAATTGCAGAAAAACGTTCTGGTGCGAGGGGACCAGAAAATGTCTGGAGTTCAGCTCTGACGGGGGCGCTGTGTGCAGTAGGAATCGCGATAACTTCGTTCAGCTTCGCTAACGCAACGACCTTTGTGGCTGAGCCTATGACGATCGTATCTTTACTTTTACTGGGTTTTGTCGCGAGTTTCAGCACCAAACTTTCCGATACCTGTGCTAGCGAAGTTGGAAAAGCTTACGGTCAGAGGACATTTTTAATTACGACTCTACAACCCGTGGCAAGAGGAACGGAAGGGGCTGTCAGCTTAGAGGGGACGTTGGCTGGTGTAACGGGTTCGGTAGCGATCGCGGTGCTGGCTTGGGGACTCGGTTTAATCGATTTACTAGGCATACTCTGGTGTGTCCTCGCTGCCTTTATTGCCACTAATATTGAAAGCTTAATTGGCGCAACGGTAGAAGGAAAAATCCGTTGGCTGACTCATGATGTTGTCAATTTTTTGAATACGTTAATTGGGGCGATCGCAGCTATATTGCTCGCTTTAGTTTGGCAATTGTTAGTTAATGGTTAATGATTGACTGTCGGCTCAATTTCTTCTACCAACAACCATCTACCTGCATGGTTTAACCGCCCGTAAACCGAGATCGGTTGGTTATCTGGATAGATTTGTAGTTTTTCGTCAATGGGCGATCGCAAAGTTACTAGCGTCCAATCTTGTCCCTGCAATTCTCCAGGTGTCGATATCGTCAACGTATAATCTTGCATGTCCCGACGATGGAAAATACCTAAACAGAAAATCGGGATTCGGGAATTTTGAATTTGAGATTTCTCTTGTTCTCCTCTGCCCCTCTGCTCCTCTGCTCCTCTGCTCGCCAAACGGAGAGGGCAATTTCCACTAGCCGGATACTCCTCTGGGCGATCGAGGTAGTAGCGTTGCCATTCTAACCAGTCAGGAGATGCGGGTGATGAATTGAATAAAGGCACGATCGCCGCCGGACAGCGCGGCTCTTGTAATAGAGCTTCTTGTAAGTCTCTTACGGGTAATTCTCGCGGCTGACAACCCCTAGAAATACACATTGCTGCTGCCATTCCAGCAGCCTGTCCGAGATTCATCACCACTGGCTGCAAGCGCGTCGCACCGTTGGCAATGTGAGAAACAGAAATATTCTTTTCACACGCTAAGAAGCCGTCGATCGCTGCCGGAATTAGACAATGATAGGGTATGGTAAAAGGCGTTCCCGTCCAGCGCCCTCCCCAGCGAGTCGATTTCGGTCGTAGGGAAAAATCGAAACCTGGGTAGTGGTGGTCGTTGGCATAGTTACCAATTGCGATCGCGTTGACTTTATCTATACTATCGACTGGTAAAGCAGCGACTCGACCTTCAGCTAAGGGCAAAATATCCTGTTCTCCCACCGTAGCCATGCCAACAACGCGCCGACTCTCGCGGTAGTAAGGGTGAAGAGCGTATGCACCACTGTGGTGTAGGGGCGCACGGCTGTACGCCCCTACACGATTGGCATAGGAAGGAAAAACACCTTCAGCCAAACCATATCGCCTTCCAAGTTGGGTTTGAATATAGTGTAAGAAGCCCTGCGTATGCCACAAACTGTCTTGCAGAAACTCAGATCTAGCCGTGGTGGAGGTAACTAGCCGGTCTAAACCCTCGCCGTAGTCGTTGCCGCAGATGGGCCAATTGAGCATGAATAAATTGCCTGGTAAACGCCCGTAGTTAAGAAATTGTTCGGCTCCGTAACTTTCCCAGGCTCCAGCAAATATTTCTGGATTGTATGACGGTGGTGGAGGAATAACTGGAGCGATCGCGTCCCCAAAATCTTGCATGAGTCCTACCCAAGTGGGCGCTTGGACTGGGTATTTTGTCGTTAGCTCGTTTGGAGCAATTGGGGCGCTGGGTTCTCCCCATTGCGATCGCCATTCCCAACCCCAACGGTACGGAATCTCGGCTAAAGCCAATAAATCCCCTAACTCCGTAGCATCAATGGTAATTTCGGCAGTAACCGTAAACTCCGCAAATTCTACCCCAGCAATGCGATCGCCTTGGCGTAAAACGGCTTGCGGTACTTGTCCCACCAGCCAATTCAAGTTAGGCAATTCTTGTACCCATCGAGCAAAAATCTGCGCTCCTATACGCGGGTCGAAGCTAAAAAAGCTCACCCAGCTATGGTCTAATCCTTCCGGCTGGCATTGCTGCAATTCCCGCAAAAATGCTCCCCACAAGCCTGTTTGCCATGCTACCAATTCGTTACCATCAGGAACCGATACCCCAGCTGATGTCAGCATACCTCCTAACCAAGGAAATTCACTGACCAGCATTGTTTTTGCACCAGAGCGCGCTGCTTGAATTGCCGCAGCCGTACCACCAGTACCACCGCCAACGACTAGGACATCGGTATGAAATTGAGAATTCATTCAGTCATTAGGGAGTAGGGAGCAGGGAGTAGGGAGTAGGGAAGAACTTATAATTTGCCAATGACCAATGACCAATGACAACTCGCTATTCCCAAATTTTGATTGTCCGATCTTTGCTGCTGCTGACTAAAGTTTGACCTCTGGGGCTAGGCACGATCGCTAATATCCAGTCGGTGTGAGCTAGTAGATCGTGTAGGAGTTGCCCCGATTGCGGCTGCCAAATTTTGATCGTGCGATCGAGGCTTGCACTCATTAGGGTATTACCATCATTACCGTAAGCAATCGCAACAGTTCTATGCTCGTGCTCTGCCAGCGTTTGTAGTTGCTCTCCAGTTCGCCAGTTCCAAATCTTCACGGTTTTATCCCAACTCGTGCTAGCCAGATGTTGTCCGTCGGGGCTAAAGGTAATTGCCCTGACTGCATCAGTATGCCCGGTCAGCGTGCGTAGTAGTCTTCCTGTAGCTAAATCCCATAACTTAATCGTGCGATCGATGCTGCCAGTAGCAAAAGTTTGCCCGTTAGGACTTACAGCCAAGGAAAACACCCGGCGATCGTGTGCTGGGAGCGTGCGATGCAGTTGTCCGTTCTGGGCGTTCCACAGCTTGACGGTTCCATCTTCTCCCGCACTAAAAAGCGTCTGTCCGTCTTGACTGATGGCAACAGTCCATACAGGTCCCCCATGTCCGAGCAGCCTTCCCAAGGGTCTGCCTGTTGTGATATTCCACAGCCGTACCGTTTTTTCGCCGCCACCGCTCACCAAAATTTGTCCATCTTGACTCAGAGCGATCGCCCGTACTGTATCTGTATGTCCGGTAAGCGTGCGCTGTAATTCTCTAGTTTGTAGATCCCATACCTTAATCGTTTTATCTGCACTACCACTGACCAACGTACGTCCATCTTGGCTGACAGCGATCGCCCATACTGAATCTGTGTGTCCGGTTAAAGTTTGAGTCAACGTATAGCGATCGGAAAGCCGATTCGAGGCGCTCGTGGCAAATTGTGCTTTAGGCGGCGCGATCGGTGGCACAGCCCTCGATCCTGGTCGGAGAGCGTAATATAATCCTAGAATTAATCCCAGCGCCGAAGTAATGCCAATTGCCATTCCCAACCATAGCGCTATCTGTTGTTGCCCTCCAGTTGATGTTCTTCTTGACTTCGTTCCCGATCCATTCACCGCCGATGCTTGATGACTACTAGAATTTGGAGCAGTTGAGGCGGAATTGGGGGCAGAACTTCTTGGGGTAGGTGTTGGCTGTGACAGTGCTGCTGTTGGTAGGAGTGGTTGGAGATCGGCTAGGACTTCAGTTGCTGATTGGTAGCGCTCGGTGAAATGGTAGCGTACCATTTGATTCAAAATCGATCCCAAAGCTAGAGTGACATTTGTGAGGTGTTGCCAAATGACTTCCCCACTGTCGGCATCTTCTAGGAGCATTGTTGGTTGCATTCCAGTCAACGCTTGGATCGCAATCATCCCCAAGGCATAAATGTCGCTATTCGGGCGAGGACGACCTCGGCTTTGTTCGCTGGGCATATAGCCCGGTGTGCCGATCGCCATTGTTGCTGGAATTCCCATAGCAAAGTTGGCATTGGTTTGTCCTGCGGCAGTGACAACTTGCGTCCATGCCTGCTTGACCGACCCAAAATCGATCAGCACCAACTTGCCGTCGCTGTCACGCTGAATTAAGTTACTGGGTTTAATATCGCGGTGAATTAGCCCGTGGGCATGAATCACTTCTAGAATAGTAAGGACTTCCTGTAAAAAATCGATGACTTGGGTTTCACTCCAGCGTACTCCTGGAGCCAAAACTCGATTCAGTGGCTGTCCGTGAATGTATTCTAATACCAGATAAAATTGTTGATCTAACTCGAAATAGTTTAACAATTGCGGTACTTGGGAATAAGTACTCAATTTTTCTAGTGCTGCGACTTCACGAGTAAATACACGCCGTAGAGAAGACAGTGAGCTAGTGCGACCGGATGGTCCAGGCAAGAGATGTTTGACAATACATGCTTGCGGTGAGGGGGTAACGAGATCTTGTGCCAGATAGGTCTGACAGTAATCGCTACTACTAAGGATTTGGACGATCTGGTATTGCCCTTTGATAATTTCACCTAGCATTGTGGCAGTTGCAAAAGCAGTGGCAATGATTGGGCGTTTTTAGTGTTAGTTAATCATAGCGATAGCTGGCGGTTCTGGCGATGAATCTCTCTATCGATCGCCGTAACATAACCAAATCTCATCACGGTTCCAAAATGATTCTAGCTTGCAAAAGAAACCGGGAGTCGGGGGAAGAGAGCTGAGGGAGCAGGCGTTGCTGGGGGAGCAAAACAATTCACGCATTCAACATTCTCTACACCCCACACTTCCCACACTCCCCACACCCTACACCCTTTCTTCACTACTCCCTGCTCCCTGCTCGTGCGCTCCCTGCTCCCTATTAACTGCTACATTCTAAAGTACTGGATTAATGACTACAAGCTATGAAAGCCCAGGTATTTCGCGGTGTGGATCGATTGAGTTATGAGGAATTACCCGTACCAGCTATTGAAGCGGATGAAGTCTTGGTGCAAGTGCGGGTTGTTGGCTTATGTCAGTCAGATATCAAAAAAATTCGCTATCCCCTCTACGAACCACCGCGCATTTTTGGGCATGAAACGGCTGGAGTTGTCGCCGCAATCGGAAGCCGAGTTAGCGATTGGCAAGTAGGACAGCGAGTGGTGGTGATGCACCACATTCCCTGTATGCGTTGTCGCTATTGCCTGAATGACAATTTCTCCATGTGTGAGATTTATAAAAATATCTCTACAACGGCTGGTTTTGTGCCTAGTGGAGGTGGATTTGCTGAATATGTGAGAGTACCCGGTCACATTGTCCGCAATGGTGGCTTGATTCCGATTCCCGATCGCGTTAGCTTTGAGCAAGCGAGTTTTGTCGAGCCAACGAATTGCTGTCTCAAAGCAGTCAAAAAGGCACAAATTGCTCCAGGACAAACGGTATTAGTGACTGGTGCAGGTCCCATCGGACTGATGTTCGTGATGTTAGTTAAATACTTCGGTGCAAGGGCGATCGCTACCGATTTATTACCATCGCGGATCGAAAAAGCTTTACAATTAGGAGCTGATGCTGCTTTTGATGCCCGCGATCGCGACTTAAGCACTAAAATTCAAGCTTTAACAGGCGGATTGGGAGCCGATACAACTCTACTTGCCGTTCCTAGTGAAAAGGCGTTTGCTCAAGCCCTCGATTGCACGCGCAAGGGTGGTAAGATTCTGTTTTTTGCCGAATTTCCCGATGAGGTTGAAATTTCCATCAATCCTAATATTATCTATCGTCGCGAAATCGATTTAATTGGCAGTTATAGTTCTTCTTATCGCCTGCAAAGTCTTGCTGTCGATCTTGTTTTCAATCGCTGCATTGACGTTGATGCCTTAATCAGCGATCGCTATCCCCTACAACAACTATCAGCAGCCGTAGAACGAGCTGTCAACCCTACGCCTGATACCTATAAGATTCTGATCTATCCCCAGTAGAAGGACTTGGGGGACGAAGAAGTCATAAGTAAACAAGACTTACGACTTCTATTTTGCGCCTTTTATCTTTATCATCTATCTATTAGCAGATGTTTGGCGCTAAGTTTGATTCAGCTAAATTTTTAACATGGACTCATCTTTTCCGACCCGGGGACAATTAGAACGCACTCTATCGCAACGCATTCAAGCGCTGTATCGCGCTCAGTTAGAGCATCGACCAAGCCAAGTTTTTTGTCAAATGTTTGATGAAAAAATTGCGATTATTCTGGAAGATGCAGTAACTCAGCCGGAACAACTGCTAGTAGAAAGCGGTAAAGAAGAATTAGGCGAAAAAGTTAGAGAAGAATTAGATCAAGCACTTCAACCCCAACTAAAAGACCTAATTGAGGAAGTTGTAGGTGTAGAAGTATTAGATATTCTCAGTAATACTAAAATAGAGACGGGTCGGACTGCAACAGTTGCTATCTTAGCTAGCCCGCCGTCTGTACGCAATTCTTAGTTTAGTTGTTGATAGATCGATGGTAGAGCGTTCTTGGCTGCGATCGTCAACCATTAACTATCAACTCTTTCCAATTTCACCAAAAGCATACTTCCGAATTACTGTTTCTAATTGGACAATATCATAAGGTTTGATCGCGCATTCTACGCAGCCTGCGGTAATGAAACTTTCTTTATCTTCAGTTCTTGCCATTGCCGTTACCGCAATAATCGGAATTGCCTGAGTTTGCGGGTCTTGTTTGAGAGTTCGCGTCACATCTATACCGCTAATATCCGGCAGCATCATGTCTAACAAAATCAAGCTGGGACGATAGCTTTTTGCCTTGTGAATTGCACTCTTTCCATCAACCGCAGTGATATAGTCGCAATCGGCGATCGCTAAAATTTGGGTGAGTAACTGCAGGTTATCATCGTTATCATCCACAGCTAAAACAAGCGGCTGAAAAGAATCTGCCTCTAGAGAGAAACTAAAGCGAGTTTGCATGTCCATAATACTTTTGGGGCTAGTCGTAGAAGTAAGAAAATTTTTGTTGCACGACATGACAACAAAGATGGTTGCTTCTACGACGAGGCATTCCCCCAAGCGGCGATCGCAATCGGCGCTGGTGATGAATTGGCTCGTACTAGCGGCTGTAGGTTGCTCGTCTTCGTACTCAGTACGAATGTAAGTAGCAAGCTAGCAACAGCAAGCAACAACATTGAATTTTACTGCAATTTGTAATTTTTGCTACGCATACCAAAAATTGCGAGAATTGACAATCTTAGGCTCGATTAAAGCTATAAATTGTCACAAATGAAAATATATCATTAATTTTCTCGATTTTGGCAAGAAATAGCAAGATTTGGACGGCGATCGCGTATCCTAGCTAACTAAGGTTAAAGTGTAGCCATATACAGCCTTAAATTTCGTATTTTGGCTGTCTTTTAACAGTTGACAGTTGAGTGGCTAGTAGTAAATAGGGTGTGGGGTGTGGGGTGTGGGGTGTAGGGTGTGGGGTGTAGGAAATTCTGAATTTTGAATTTTGAATTGCTCCCTTAGCTCCCTCAGCTCTCTTTCCCCTACTCCCTACTCCCTGCTCCCTGCTCCCTTATACAAAGATATACATCTCAAGGCTGATTAATGCGATCGCTTATACTGATAAATTTTAGGAAAATTTACTTATTCGTTTTTGCTGCTGGCACGATATGGAAGAATCGTTATCTCCCACGTTAGAGCAGCTACAACAAGAGTTAGTACAGCAAGTTATAGAACTTTACCGTACTCATCTCGGATACAAGCTGCCCCAAGTTTCTTGTCATATTGTTGATAGAACAGTCACAATATTGGCAGAAGACTCTATTACTCGATTAGAACAGTTTTTAGAGGAAAATCAACAGACAGATCTTGCTTTACAAGTTAGATCTAACTTGCTCAAATTCTTAGAACCGCACCTGCAATCTTTAATCGAACGGGTGATTGGCGTACCTGTAGTGGACGTAATTTGCAACAGTACATTTGAAACTGGTCGTACTAGCATTGTTGCTCTTTTGGATAGCGCTCCTAACGTCTCAGGTTTAGACCCTGCAAGGCGAGTCAAACAACGGCTAAAGTCGGATTCAAACCCAGATAGTGACAGATAACAGCTTCTAAATCGTCTAGCATATAAGGCTTACTAATATAAGCACTACAGCCTGCTGCGAGTAAACTTTCTCGATCTTCGGCTCGTGCTAATGCTGTTACTGCAATGATGGTGATATTTTGCGTCTGCGGGTTTTGCTTGAGCATCCGGGCAATTTCCGTACCGCAAATGTCCGGTAATAATATGTCCAGCAAGATGAGGTCGGGGCGTTGCTGTTGGGCAATGCTAATAGTGGAGCGCCCATCTTTTGCGGTGATGATATGACAATTTAGAGGGTAAAGAACTTCAGTCAGCAGCTCTAAATTATCTTCATCATCATCTACAGCCAAAATCAGGGGTTGATGCATTTTTGACAAGTAATTATTCTGAGCTAGAAGTTCCAAAACTATCCTCCGGTGTGGAAAGTTGCCAAGTTACAAATAAAATTTATCTCTAGAGGATAAAAGGCACTCCCCAAGCGGCGATCCGGCGCTTGCAATGGACTGGCTCTCAACTACATTTTTGCTAGATGTTATTTTGAATTTAAGACTTAACTCTTTTAAGCAAAAAGGTTTTAAGCAAAAAGGACAGAATTAAATCACATGAAGTTATGATGGCTGATGCAATTCTAGCTCAATTCAACCTGAAAGATAAATTTCTCATGAACTTAGTTGAATAATTTTGTAGCAATTGTTACGTCTGTGAACATTAGCGAACATTTGTAGAGTACAGTAGCTAAGCTAAATTAGTACAAACCTCCACAAAATATGACTCAAATTTAAGCTTTTTTTTAGAATAGACAATTATTCAAGATATGGCAAGGTTTGCAGCTACTAATAACCTATCCATATTATTTCACTATTAGAAAATTGTAGTTATTTATACATTTATTTGAGCGATCGCGGCGGTAGAGAGGTAATTTTCTAGCAAAAATAGGAATGTGGAGGGGACAAGGAAAAAGTCAGAAGTCAGAAGTCGGAAGTCAGAATTCACTGATAACCGAATATTGGAGGTTTGAGTTATGGCGATCGCAACGATTAATCCGGCAACTGGGGAAACAATTGAAACTTTTACAGCGCTAAGCGAGGCAGAAATAGCCACGAAATTAGAGTTGGCACAACAGGCTTTCGAGCAATATCGACGAGTGTCGATGCAGCAAAAATCTCAGTGGATGAATGCCGCAGCCCAGATTTTGGAACGCGACAAAGAAAAATTTGGCAAATTGATGACCCTGGAAATGGGTAAGACTGTAAAAAGCGCGATCGCCGAAGTCGAAAAGTGCGCTTTGGTCTGTCGTTACTATGCCGAACGTGCAGCTGAATTTTTAGCTGACGCATCGGTAGGAACAGATGCCAGCCACAGTTTCGTCCGCTATCAACCATTAGGAATTGTACTAGCGGTGATGCCGTGGAATTTTCCCTTTTGGCAAGTCTTTCGCTTCGCCGCACCAGCTTTGATGGCAGGTAATGTCGGTCTGCTCAAACACGCTTCTAACGTACCGCAATGCGCTCTAGCAATTGAAGCAATCTTTAAAGAGGCAGGATTTCCTACAGGAGTCTTTCAAACTTTACTAGTAGGGTCGCAACAGGTAGCGGCAATCATCACCGACCCACGAGTCAAAGCTGCCACTTTAACAGGTAGCGAACCAGCGGGAGCAAGTTTAGCAGCGGCGGCGGGCAAACAAATTAAGAAAACAGTGCTGGAACTAGGGGGAAGCGATCCATTTATTGTCATGCCAAGTGCTGACATCGAAGCAGCTGCTAGCACGGCTGTCACTGCCAGAATGTTGTGTAACGGTCAATCGTGTATTGCAGCAAAAAGATTTATCGTTACCGAGGCGATCGCCGAGCGATTTGAAAAACTTTTGGTAGCAAAATTTGCGGCGCTCAAAGTCGGCGATCCAATGTTACCTGATACAGATGTCGGTCCCCTAGCTACGCCAAGTATGCTAGAAGATATAAACCGCCAAGTGCAGGAGTGCGTCAAGGTGGGGGCAAAAGTTTTAATTGGAGGTCAACCGCCAACCGAACGAGCGGGAAACTTCTACCTGCCGACTATTGTGAGTCAAATGCCAGTGGATGCAGCGATCGCCCAAGAAGAATTTTTTGGTCCGGTAGCTCTTCTATTTCGAGTCGCAGATCTAGGCGCAGCGATTCAACTCGCCAATGCTACCCCGTTCGGCTTGGGAGCGAGTATTTGGACGCAGGACGCAACAGAAAGAGACAGAGCGATCGCGGAAATTGAAGCAGGATCGGTGTTTGTTAACGGTATGGTCAAATCAGACCCCAGGCTACCTTTTGGTGGCATTAAGCACTCTGGATATGGCAGGGAACTGAGCATTCAGGGTATACATGAGTTCGTGAATGTTAAAACTGTGTGGATAAAGTAAGAGGGGTTAGAAGTGAGGGATTAGGGATAAGAGGCAAGAGGTAAGAAGCATGAGTTAGTTTTGACTTTTAACTTTTAACTTTTGACTTTTTCCGACTCCCGACTCCCGACTCCCGACTCCCGACTCCCGAATCTAGGAGAAAGGTAAATGAATACGGCAGAACTGTTAGTGCAATGTTTGGAAAATGAAGGCGTGGAATACGTGTTTGGTTTGCCAGGGGAAGAGAACCTACACGTTTTGGAGGCGTTGAAGAAATCTTCCATTCAGTTCATTACGACTCGTCACGAACAGGGTGCAGCGTTCATGGCGGATGTCTACGGACGCTTGACAGGAAAAGCTGGCGTATGCCTCTCTACCTTGGGTCCAGGGGCAACTAATTTGATGACAGGGGTAGCGGATGCGAATCTAGATGGTGCGCCCTTAGTGGCGATTACCGGACAGGTGGGGACGGATCGGATGCATATCGAGTCTCACCAATACTTAGATTTGGTGGCAATGTTCGCCCCCGTAACGAAGTGGAGCGCCCAGATCGTTCGTCCTAGCATTACACCAGAGCTGGTTCGCAGGGCATTCAAGCGATCGCAAAGTGAAAAACCTGGTGCGGTGCATATTGACGTACCAGAGAACATCGCGGCGATGCCAGCGGCAGGTATGCCTTTGAGCAAAACAGGTTTAGAGAAAACTTATGCTTCATTTCACAGTATTGCTGAAGCAGCTGAGGCAATTACTAAAGCTCACAATCCCTTGATTTTAGTTGGTAATGGAGCAATTCGGGCAAATGCCAGCGAAGCGGTGACGGAATTTGCTACGCGCTTGAATATCCCTGTTATCAACACTTTTATGGGTAAAGGTGTAATTCCTTACACTCATCCTTTAGCTTTGTGGGCAGTAGGATTGCAACTGCGAGATTTTATTAATTGCGCTTTTGACAATACAGATTTAGTTATTTCTATTGGCTATGACTTGATCGAATATTCGCCTAAACGCTGGAATCCAGCAGGTGAAATTCCCATCGTTCATGTCGGAGCGAATCCAGCCGAAATTGATAGTAGCTACATTCCTTTAGCAGAAGTCATAGGAGATATTTCTGATTCCTTAAATGAAATTTTGCAACGTGCCGATCGCAGTGGCAAGCCGAATCCTTACGCTTTGGAACTACAAGCAGATATTCGCGCTGATTACGAACACTATGCTAACGATCCCGGCTATCCGATCAAGCCGCAAAAATTAATTTACGACCTGCGGCAGGTGTTAGGACCAGAAGATATTTTAATTTCTGATGTCGGGGCGCATAAGATGTGGATTGCCCGCAATTATCATTGCGATCGCCCCAATACTTGTTTAATCTCTAATGGTTTCGCGGCAATGGGAATTGCAATTCCAGGAGCGATCGCGGCTAAGCTAGTCTATCCCGAGCGCAAAGTAATTGCCGCTACTGGTGACGGTGGTTTCATGATGAATTGTCAGGAGTTGGAAACAGCCTTGCGCGTCGGACACCCATTTGTCACCCTAATTTTTAATGATGGCGGCTATGGCTTAATTGAATGGAAGCAGCACAATCAATTTGGCGAATCAACCTACGTCCGATTCGGCAATCCCGATTTTGTCAAATTAGCTGAAAGTATGGGACTAAAAGGCTACCGGGTAGAATCGGCAACTGACTTGATTCCCATGCTCAAGGCTGCTTTAGCTGATGATGTGCCAGCCGTAATCGATTGCCCTGTAGACTACCGTGAAAACCTGCGCTTGACACAAAAATCTGGGGATCTTAGCTGCAAGTTGTGGGAGTAATTTTAAGTCGTAAGTCGGAATTAACTGCTCCCTACTCCCTACTCCCTGCTCCCTGCTCCCTAAATTAGCTGTTTTTGGGGGATGGGCATTTGTCCGTCCCTTTCATTTTGAAATATCGAGATTGACTATATGTATCTTTTATCACAAATGATTGAACGTATTTTCAATCAAAATATGAACCGAGCTAAAAGTTAGATGTTCAGCATCAGTAACTCGATGAATTTATCTGCCTAAATTTATGCAGTCAATCGTCGCTGTTTCTGAATGAGTTTGCCAAAATCAGTGTGATTGTGAGGAGCAAGTGAACAAGCAAAAAATATTTGCGATCGCCAATTCCCAGCAAGCGATCGGCAGTTGGAGTCTCTCGGCGCGGCTGGCGATCGCAATGGCTTTAGGGTTAATACTATTGTTGAGTACAATTGCAATCTCAGTTCCCGTCATCGCCGCCGGACGGACGCAAAAAATTCTTTCAACTCCCGCAAACGTGATTTGGGGAGAATTATTTAAACCAGATAGCAAGCCCATCGCCCGCGTCAAATCGGGCGATCGCGTGGTTATGGAGACAATATCTCATGAAGGTATCCTCCCAGATCAAGGAGACACCGTTCAGTTTTTCGCCCAGGGTGGCATTCCCAAAAATCCTAAAAGTACGATTTCTCGACAGCAGATCCTCTCAGACCAGCTACAAACTAAAGCCAAAGTGAAAAAGACTGGTCCCGGTCCTCACGTTATTACTGGACCAGTTTACATAGAGGGCGCAGTACCAGGCGATGTTTTGGAGATTAAGACTCTAGACATCAATTACCGATCGCCCTATGGTGCAATTTCCAATCGTCACGGCAAAGGAGCATTACCTGGGGAGTATCCTGAAAATAACGCTCCTATCTACTCCAAAGTTATCGCTATAGATGCCAAGCGGGAAGTAGGCATTTTTCAACCCGCCAACAACCTACCACCAATTGAGATCCCGTTGAAACCTTTTATCGGATTGATGGGTGTCGTGCCTGCTAATCCGGCTGATGCTGCGAATTCCGTACCACCAGGGAACTATGGTGGTAATTTGGACATCAAACTTCTAGGACGTGGTTCGAGCTTGTATTTACC
>NZ_JBOFLP010000072.1:0-21761 GCF_051657925.1 Chroococcidiopsis sp. | reverse complement strand
TTCGATTGAATGTAGGAAAAGCCAAGAAGAAAGTTGCAGTTTCTTTAAGTAATGGGTGTGATTTTATGAACTCTAATCGCTTACTTGAGAGCCAAGAATTCCACACTGTCGATATAGACTCGCTGATTGAAAATGCTAGAATGGTGGGATTTCAAAAGTTCTTGCTTCAGTCTCATCCTCTTTTGAGTAAAGTTTTTGAATTTATCGAAGCACGTTATTGCGATTCAATTAGTCTGCGAGAGGTAGCTGAAGCGGTTGGTCGTTCTCCGGCGTACTTGACTGACCTTGTACGACGGGAAACTGGAAAAACTGTGCTGAGCTGGATTGTAGAACGCCGCATGGCAGAAGCACGCTGTCTATTACTTGAAACTGGTCAGTCAGTAGAGCAGATTGCTGAAGCAGTAGGTTATTTTGATAGACGGCATTTCAGTCGCTTGTTTCTCCGGTTCCACGGATTGACTCCACAAGCTTGGCGGAGAAAATATCAAAGTAGGAGCGTTCCACTTTTGCAAGTAGACCTGAAAGAGGAAAAGCCAAGCAATCTGATTGAGCAAAGAGCCAAAACTATAACTGCTGTAGAAGCTCAAAGACTACAGGTTTGTATACAAGAGATTGTTGAGATTCTGTATCAGAACATAACAATCGGTCAAGAAAACTTGAATGAGGCTTTTCTGTAGGCACTTGTAAATGATATCTATTGGAGTTTATTCAACTCATGAATCAACATCTATTTCACGATGAAATTACTCTGGCAGAACAAGCAGAAGAATTAGCAAAAAAGGCAATTAAGTTAGGGTTAATTCCAAGTTTTGTCGTCCGCCACTTTCCAGATAGTTGGGAATTCTACATTCCTAACGAAAAAGAATCTGCTGCTCTGTCTCCAGAAGAAGCATATCTTCAGTTAAAGAAACTAACTGGAACTTTTAGCAAGTAGAGACGGAATAAATCTGCTAGTCTTCACTTCAATTGAGAGCCAGAAAAAAGATAGCAGACTTGTCCCCAAAGTTTAGCCCTTGTGTTTGTATTTAGAGAGACATAAACTAATACAAAGTCACGTTCCTAACAACCAATGACGGAAGCAGTGCGGAACGTATTGTGTATACGATCTATGTCTTTCACAATACATTCCGCTTTTTCATATTTATGAAACCACAATTGGTCAGCCAATCGAGAGCTGAGAAAAAGCGCTTTTGACTCTTGCGTACTGCCGCAATTAAAAAGGTAGTAATAGAAGCCAGAACGGGAGAGAAAGTAATGCGATCGCTACCTTCTAATAGTCTGTAACAAGTACCCTTAAGCAAAGTTTTGTCTGGACAGTTTAGTTCATAAATTCTCTTACTTAAATAGACAAGCTAATGCTTAGATATAGCTTTTATTTAACCTTGTTTATTTAAGCCGCGATGACCGTAGACGCAGTACGCCTTGTTTCAATCAATCGAGTTGATGAGAAAAATGGCAAAAATTATTCAAATCGACTTCAAGCGCGATCGCTCGCAGAAGAAAACAGCTAGTAGTAGAACAGTCATGCTGGACTTTACCCAAGCGCTTGCTCAAGTTCCGGGGCTAATCCAGAAAATTTGGATGATTAACAATGAAACTACTTCAAAAGCAGGGGGTATTTATCTGTTTGAGGATGAAGCAAGTGTTTTTGATTATTTCAATGGACCAATATTTAATCGGATTGTCAGCGATCCAAACTTTGAAGAGATTGTCGTTAAATCATTCGATCTTAATGAAAAATATAGTTTTCTAGCCGAAGGCTCTGTTACCGATTTACTCAGCTGTTTAAGCGGTTTCAAGTCAAATAGTTTTAAAACTAGTAAAAGTATTTTGTTTTAATAAGAAACATTTTATGTTTCATGACTGTATTGGTGTGAATGCGATGGACTGAATCTGACAATTTGATTTGGTAGGAAAATTGTAACAGATGGCTCTTATATTTGCTCCTCCACAAACTCAGCGTTCTCTACAGATTCTTTGTTGCTATGTGAATAGCACTCGAAAAATTCAGATTCTCAGAATTACAAATGTTTCAGATTGTCACTTTGAGCGCGTTATTTTTTCAGGACAACGTATTTTATTTAAGGCTCCGAGAAATGCTCAGTTAGAAATCCATACATGCGATATGTGCAGTGCAATCTTGTCAGATAAGATACTTTGCGATCGCCTCCGATTGGATTGACTGACAGCGCTCTTTTAAGTAAATTTAAACTGGAATAGAGAAGGCGATCGTAAAAATAAATGTCGCTACGACTAAATTAATGAATTCATTAAAAAAATTATAGAAATAAGTTTTTAAATATACGTATTTGTTTGCCCGCTCTCCTGTAGTTATCCATTTAGCGAGGTATCAAGCAATGTCCATGCAAGATATGGTTAAAGGTGTAGAGAAGTTCCGCATCAATTACTTTTGCTCTCACCAAGAGATGTTTGGGCGGCTGGCTCAAGGTCAGGCTCCCCAGGTACTCTTTATCACTTGCTCTGACTCTCGAATCGATCCAAATCTGATTACTCAAACTCAACCAGGCGAACTGTTTGTCATTCGCAATGTTGGTAACATCGTTCCACCTTTTGGTACTGCAAATTTTACTGAAGCCGCAGCAATTGAATATGCGATTCAGGCTTTAGGGATTAAAGATATTATTATCTGCGGTCATTCTCACTGCGGCGCTATGAAGGGGTTGTTGCAATTAGGTAGCCTCGCTCAAGAGATGCCTTTGGTTTACGAATGGTTACAGCATTATGCAGCAGCTACTCGTCGCCTAGTTCAGGATAACTATCAAGAATATGAAGGTGAGGAACTTTTAAGTCTTACCGTTAAGGAAAACGTTTTGACGCAGATAGAAAACTTAGAGACTTACCCAGTCATTCGCTCTCGACTGCGATCGGGGCAACTCTTTCTTCATGCCTGGGTTTATGAGATTGAGAGTGGAAATGTTATTGCCTACAATGCCAACTTAGGTCAATTTGTCCCGATTAAAGACCCACTGCCTGTACCTGACCCTATAGCTGCTGACACAATACTGCTCAGTTAAGATTCGATCCCCCCAACCCCCCTTTTTAAGGGGGGCTAAGAATAGCTTTTTTCCCCCTTTCCAAAGGGGATTAAGGGGAATCTCCAAGGACTATGTACTCTAACCGAGAAGTATTGGCTGCTGGTACGCACTCAGGTTTATCGGAGTTAATGGAGTTGTAAAATATGAACTTTATCAAGCCTAATAATGCCCTAGAGCAGTGCAAACGTTTGCTCAATAAGGCAAGAAACACATTTAAAGGAAAGCATCACCTGTACACTGGTGAAACACTAAATTGGTTTCAAGTCATTTTACGGCTTGAAAGAACAGTTATTCCCGTCATTTTTCCTTGGGTACTTTTTTGTAGTGGATATGGTTTTTTCATATCATTAATCCACTATTTTGACACGGATATAGTATTTCCCGAAAAAAATGGTGTCATTACTAATGCCATTTTAAGTTTCAACGTGGGGCTAACTTTATTGTTAGTTTTTCGCACGAATACAGCTCACGATCGCTTTTGGGAAGCCCGCAAGCTTTGGGGAAGGCTAGTCAATACGGTTCGGAACTTAGCTCAGGGAATTTACATAGTTATCAAAGATAGCTCGCCTCAAGAAAGAGTAGAAAAAGAGGCAATTCTCAAACTGTTAGTTGCTTTTCCAATTGCTATGAAATTACATCTAAGAGCAGAAGTAATGGACAAGCAGTTAGCCTCATTGATGTCTGAAAATCAGTACTTTAAACTCAAAACTGTTCGCCATTCTCCACTACAGATTGTCTTTTGGATTAGGGATTATCTGCAACATCAGTACGAACGTAATTGTGTGAATATCTATCAATTAACTGCTTTACACGCTCTGTTAGATGAGTTAATCAACATTTTGGGAGGCTGCGAACGCATTTTGAAAACACCACTACCTTTAATCTATTCCATTAAATTTAGACTGCTGGTATTAATCTATTGTTTGATATTACCGCTTGAATTAGTGAAAAACTTGACTTGGTGGACTGGTTTAATTATGGCTTTTGTAAGTTTCACCTTGTTAAGTATTGAACAAATTGGCTCAGAAATAGAAGAACCTTTTGGGTATGATGCAAATGACTTACCCTTAGATGTAATTTGCAACACTATGCTACAAAATGTTGAAGAGTTAATTGCAGTTGCTCCCAGCAGCAGTTGTTCTTGGCGAGTATAAGATTGCGAACGAGTTAACATCTAATAATTTCTCGATCGGCACGAAAACATAGCAATTTTAGCTATGCTGTTGCCGATCTAGAGATTGCATGTGAGCAGACGATTGAAGAAATAGTTAGTCATTTTTGAACCAAAGGGCGAATTCCACCACCGCGAGGGATGGCAGCCTATCGGCGCAGCAAGAGTGTAATCGAGGCGATCGCATTTTTGCCATTTGCCATCGACGCGCCAGCCTATGCGATCGCCGAAGCGTTCGATAACTGTATTATCCTGGGCAATAGTGGTATTAAGAGAACCACCTACGTTTTGATAAATCTGCATCTGCACGCTGAAGCCAAAGCGACCCTTGCTATAAGTTGTCCAGAGGCTGTCAATTACGTGCAGTTCGTTACAGGGAAACCGCTTCACGTCTTCAGGGGTGATAGATTCAAGCTCTCGCTGCCCTGTTATCGCAAGGATGACCCGAATAGTTTCCCAGTCCGCTTCTTGTAAATTTCCTGCTGCTAATAAATCTCGTAGCTTTTTGTATTTGTGGATATCTGCAACTAGTCGCAAATCATCCTCTGACTGCGTAACTCGTTCGCTAAGGCAAGAGAAAAGCTGGTTGAATTGCTGTAATTGCTCTTCCATCGCGGCTAAACGAGCAATGACTTCAGACTCATGTGTAGTAGACATTAGATTCCTATTAAATTACTTGACTTGAGTTCCCGATCGGATAAACAAACGAGCTGCTACTTATTTTATTGCTCTATTTCTCTATCCCTTGCAGTTTTCAGCTCTCGAAGGCATTCTTGTCCAGCACCGACAAGGAACCCTAAACTAGCACCAATCAAAGCATATTTTTTATGCAAGTTCTGGTAAGATTGGCTTTCGTATTGAAGTTGATTAAAGTTACGCTGACCAATTTTGGTAGCAGCTAAACTAACAACTACGCCGACGAGAGCAGTCATAATTCCTGAAAAAATAATTAGCCTGAGCTTCATAGTTGTCCTATAGAGTAAATTGGATTAGTGGTGTAAGAAAAAGGAATAGAACAGATAGAAAATGGTGACAGCAAACAAAATGTGGTTAAGATAGTCGTTGAAATTCCATTTACGAAACATTACCGTTACCTCGGAATACTACTTGAATAAATCGAATAGTTCATTCGTTTTGAGAAGAAGCTTGAAAATTGGGAAGAACCTGCTCCCTCTCGTCTTGAACCTGCGGTTGTTGAAACTGTCCTGACTCGCCAGGTAAACCTGATTTACCTGATTTTAAGAAACGCTCTTCTAGTTTCTTGATCGTGACGTACAGAACTGGTACTAAAAACAAGCTTAAGATTGTCGAAATGAGGTAGCCACCAAAGAGCGCTGTCCCTAAAGACCAACGACTCATTGCTCCAGCTCCTTTAGCAATCACCAGAGGCCAGAAACCGACGAGACCAGCAAAGGCAGTCATCAAAATCGGTCGCAAGCGTTCTTTAGCAGCTCGAATTGCTGCCTGGGTAATATCCATACCTGTCTCTAACGACTGGTTAGCAAACTCTACAATCAGAATTGCGTTCTTACTCGCCAGACCAATCAACATCACCAAAGCTACCTGGGCATAGATATTATTGTTAACCACTGGCCAAACTCCACCAGCTTGAAAAATATTTGCCCGTATGACAACTGCACCAATGGCACCCAAGATCGCCAAGGGTACTGTAATCATAATGATGGTGGGATCGACGTAGCTTTCATACTGAGCGGCTAGCACCAGAAAAACCATCACAAAAGCTAAACCAAAAATAATCGGTGCAGCACCCCCAGAGGATTTTTCCTGAAAAGCAGTTCCCGTCCAGGCGTAGCCAAATCCTGGTTGCAACACTTCTTGAGCGACCTCTTCCATCGCTTGCATGGCTTGTCCTGTACTGTAGCCTGGTGCTGCTGCGCCTTGGATTTTGATTGCAGGATAGGCGTTGTAATGGCTCACAATTGGCGGATAGTTCAATCTTGTCAAGTTCACGACATTGCTCAGTTGAACTAGGTTATTATCTTGAGAGCGTACGTACAAACGACTTATATCCTCGGGATTAGAGCGCACCGTTCCTTCCGCCTGGGCATAAACTCGATACAGCCGCCCGCCAAGAACGTATTGGTTAATGTATCGTGCGCCTAAATATGTCTGTAAGGTATTGAAAATGTCGTTAATTTCGATGTTCTGTGCTTTAGCTTGGCTGCGATCGATGGAAATTTGCATCATTGGCGTACCAAAGGTAAATTGAGTAAACACTCCCGCCAATTCTGGTCGTTTCTGAGCTGCGGCGATCGCCTTTTGGGTATTGTCGATCAGCGCTTCCATAGGAAGAGCGGCTTTATTTTGGATGTATAACTCAAATCCACCTGTAGAACCTAGTCCATCTACTGGCGGTGCGTTGACTGCAATTGCCCGAGCTTCTGGAACTTTTGCCTGTAACCCTTGGTTAACCTTTTGCAGAATCCCAAAAACTGATTTATCTGCACCAGGACGCTCCTCCCAGTTTTTCAACTTGACAAATAGAAGTGTCTTGTTACTAGCATTTCCTTCAAACCCATAGCCAGCAGTACCAAATGCATGTTCGACTTCGGGTAACGGCAGCATCACTTCTTTAGTAATTCGCGTCAGTAGCTCGGCACTATAGTTTAAAGAAACCCCCGCTGGAGCTTCGACGATAGCAAACAAATAGCCCTGATCCTCTTCAGGGATAAACCCTTGGGGAGTTGTCTGATAGATCCAACCCGTCGCGATCAATCCGGCAATAAAAACAGGAATGACAAGCAGCCGAATCCGAATCAGAAATTCTACTGTCTTGGTATATCCCGTTTTAAACCAGTCAAAAACCTGATTAAACCAACGAAAAAACACTCCCAAAGGTCCGTGTACTTCCTCCTGACTTCGCAGGATAATAGCTGACATACTAGGAGAAAAGCTCAGGGCGTTAAAGGTAGAAATGGCGATCGAGAAAGCAATAACCAGAGCAAATTGCTTATAAACAATTCCTGTCGTACCAGGGAAGAAAGTCACGGGAATAAAAACCGCCATGAGTACAACTGATGTCGCGACAACTGCCCCTGTCAGTTCCCCCATAGCATCTAAAGCTGCTTGCAGTGGTTTCATTCCTTGAGCTAATTTTGCAGATATTGCCTCTACCACAACAATTCCATCATCTACCACGAGACCAGTTGCTAAGATGATGCCAAATAAAGTCAGTTGATTGAGACTAAACCCTAATACAAATGCTAAAGCCATTGCTCCAACTAGCGACACTGGAATGGCAATAGCAGGAACGATGGTGGTGCGCCAGTCCTGCAAAAAGATGAAGATGACTAAGAACACCAACGCGATCGCATCGATTAGGGTTTTGAAGGCTTCGTCGAGGGAAGCTGCCACGAATAAAGTATTGTCTAAGGCGACTGCCGCTTTCAATCCAGGCGGAAAATTCTGTTCTAGCTCCGCCATTTTTTCTTTGACCAACTTAGCCGTGTTCCAGGCATTTGTACCAGGAAGTTGGTAGACTAAAAGACCGACTGCTGGCGCGCCATCGAACATAGCGTTGGTGCTATAATCTTGCGCCCCTATTTCCGCTCGACCCACATCTTTAATTCTGATCAGCGTACCATCCGCACCTACTTTCACCACTGTATTTTCAGCTTCTTCGGGAGTCGTGAATCGACCGGCTGCTCTCAGAGCAAATTCGTAACGCTGCTCGGAGGGAGTGGGCTGCTGACCAATTCTCCCTGCTCCTACCTGAATATTCTGTTCTGAAATGGCATCGATCGCATCCTGAGCCGTCAATTGTCTAGCGGCAAGGGCATCGGGGTCAAGCCAGATACGCATGGCATACTTCCGTTCTCCCAGAATTACGGCGTTACCCACCCCCTCGATCCGCTTGATTTCATCGAGAATTTGGCGATCGACATAGTTACTCACGAAAACAGGATTGTATGTGAATCGATCGTTCTTATCCTTGTCGGAATAAAAGGCGTAAGCAATCGTAATTGTTGGAGATTGTTTTTGGGTGATGACACCAGTTCGGTTCACCTCTTCCGGTAACTCGGCTTGAGAAACGGCAACATTATTTTGGACAAGAACTTGAGCGGTGTTCCTATCCATTTCCGTTGGGAAAGAGATGTTGATACTTGTATCACCATTATTCGTCGTTTGAGAGGACATATATACGACCCGCTCTGTGCCATTGATTTGTCGCTCCAGAACGGTGGTGACGTTTTCCTCAGAGGTTTTGGCATCACTACCCAGATAGTTAGCAGTTACAGTCACCTGCTTTAGAGCCATTTCCGGCAGCTTATCCAAAGGAAGCAGGGGAATACAAATTCCGCCGATCAAAAGAATCAGTACAGTGCAAACTGTAGTTAAGATCGGTCTTTTGATGAAAGTGTTAGCAATACTCAACAGCATAGTCCAGGAGTTCCTATTAATTGTTGGGACAGTGGAAGTGTTGGGACAGTAGAACAGAGCTATTGCTTAGAATTTAGGATTCAGACGCTATCGGCTGAACGGGAGCGTTATCTCTTAAGTTCAAAATTTCCGTGATAGCAATCTTTTCTCCTGGCTTAACTCCATTGAGTACTTGGTAATTCTGACCTTTGATGTTTCCCAACCGTACGGGCTTTTGCCGCACAACTGTTTTGCTCCCTTGTTGCTCAACGCTATAAACAAAGCTTTGGTCACCGATCGTAAATACGGCATCTGTAGGGATTAAGACTCCAGGGCTTTGGCTCCAAATCGCTCTTGCTTTGACAAATTCCCCATCACGTAAATTACCATTACGATTAGAAAAGCGAGCCTTAGCTAAGATTGCTTGATCCCCAGTGTTGACTTGAGGGTTAACAAAAGAAACACTGCCTGTGGCTATGCGCTTATTTGTGTTGGGGTCGATCAATTCTACAGGCAACCCTAATTTTAGTTGGGATGAGTGTTTGATCGGAACCGAGAGCCGTAGGTCTACGGAGTCGTTCTGGGTGATGTTGGTCAGAGTTTGACCAATATTAACGTAGTCTCCCACTTTGACAGGAAAATCTCCAACTACGCCTGCGATCGGCGCTAGCACTTGTTTGTACTGAAGAGAAACATTGACAGCATTTGCTTCTGCTTGAGCCTGCTTAATTTCAGTCTTCATCTGATTAGAGCTGGATTTGGCAGCTTCTACATCTTCCTCAGCAGCGTGGAGGGCTGCAATGGCTGTATTCAAATCTCTATGCGCAATATCTAATTGCTGCCTAGCTTGTACTCCTTCGTTGACTAGTCGCTCGGCTCGCTGATACTGTATTTTCTGAAGTTCTACTTCTGATGCAGCTTTAATTTTGTTAGCTTCTGCTGCTTTTAGTTGCGCTAAAGCAGTGATGCTGACTGCTCTAGCAGAGTTGACCTTAGCAGTAGCACTGGCATATTCGGCTTGAGTGCGATCGGAGCGGAGCTGTACAATTGGCGTTCCCTTGTCAACTCGATCTCCATTGGAGACGTGAATTTTGACAATCCGACCCTCAATCTCTGGTTGTAGGACAACTCTCTTGACAGCTTCTAACGTGCCGACAAATTCAGAATTATCTTGAACTAAACTAGATTTGAGTGTTTGCAACTTGATAGGAATAGCAGCAGGGGATTTGCTTGCTGTAGCAGGAAGCGTACTCGATTTGCAGCCACTAGTGAAGGTGGAAGCTAGAAGGGCTACACCTAGTACTTTTGCTGTTAGTAAAGCGTTGTATTTCATTTTAATTTTCCATTAGTATAGTTTTACTTTTTTTACTTTGACTTGATATTTTTTACTAAATATTAAGTAGAAATAAAGTCGTAGCTTTGTGTTTCTAAACAATATTAAGTGTCAATAAAAATTAAAAAAGATTAAGTAATGAAAAGTTTTTCTGTTTCAAGTATATGAAAAAAGAATTTGAGCAATGAGGGGATCGCACTGGTAGTATTTAGCCTCGTGTTTGGCGGTCGATGTATACTCGCCCATTCTAAGAGTGAGGCTGTAAGGTCACTAGGGTGAATATTTCTGAGTAAGTTTGTTTTTTTTTGCTCAATACAGAACAAAAGCTGGAAAAATGCACTGAAGAAAGGGTTTCATCAAAAACGCCACATTATTTGGGTAATTGTTCGAGTGGTTTTCCAACTAATAAATTAAATTGCTTGCGAAGCAGCTTTTAACAAATTCAGATGACGATCGCCTGCGATCGCTAGAAATATTAATAACAAAATGTAGTTCGCTCGGCTATAAAAGCTTGGGCTGAAGATTGTTGCGATCGCTCGATTTGTTACGCTTCTTTTGTACAAAGAATACAGACTTACTCCGAAAGAGCGATCCTTGCGACCGCACTTGGTAATTCTTACTATTTAGTTAATCTATAGAGCGAAATTGCCACTCCTAATTCCAAGATTTACGGACTAATCAACTGCTTAGTTTTTACTTCGTCCGCTACCGCTCAGTTTATCGATTTCATCCCAATCTGGTACATCTTTGGAGGTCAAATGAGCCAATCAACGCTGCGAACTGCGATCGTGGGTAGTGGTTTTACTGGATTGTTTACTGCCCTTTACTTGAGTCATCTAGGCTATACGGGTCAGATAATTTTGATCGATCGCTCCGAGCGTTTTGTTTTTAAGCCCTTGCTATTTGAATTTCTCAACGGGCAGATGGATGCAAACCAGGTTTGGCCCCAATATGAGGAACTACTTCAAGGAAGTGGTGTGACATTCGTGCAGGACACCGTTGAGCATATAGACTTAGCCGGACGCAAAGTCGAACTGGCTTCTGGCTTGCATTATACCTACACTCATCTCGTGCTTGCTGTAGGAAGCACAGTGGGATACTTTGGAACTCCAGGAGCTGAAGAATACTCTTTCCCGTTTCGCAGTGGGCTGGATGTCCTCGCCCTACGTCAGCATTTACGCCAGTCTCTACAACGCGCCAGCCAAATTGAAGATTCCCAGTTGCGCCAGAAATTACTGACAGTTGCTGTTATCGGTGCAGGTCCAACGGGTGTCGAACTAGCAAACACGTTGGCGGATTTGTTGCCTAACTGGTATGCCAAGTTAGGTGGCAATCCTCACGAGATCCGGCTAGTGTTGATGAATCGCAGTCAAAATATTCTCTCTGGTGATGTGAACGCTTGTTTGCGCGAGACTGCTTATGCTGCTCTACAGAAGCATGTCGTTCCAGTTGAACTATTGACTGGAGCTGCTGTCACTGCTCTAAGTTCAGGCAAAGTGGAATATACTCGCGACAACCAACCTGCCGTGCTTGAAGCTGAAACGATGATTTGGACGGCAGGTACAGCCATCAATCCACTAGTCAAAAAACTCCCGATTTCCGACGAGCAGCGCGACAAGCACGATCGTCCCTTCATCACGCCAACCCTTAACCTAGTTGGCTATCCAGAAGTTTTTGCTGGAGGCGACTGCGTGACGTTGCTCAAGCCCGAGCCAGCTCTGGCACAGGTTGCCTATCAGCAGGCGAAGGCGATCGCCCGTAACTTAGTTGCTGTTTCAGTAGGTGAGAAACCCAAGGCTAGTCGCGTATTCTTGCGCGGAACGTTGATGAAACTGGGTACGCAAGAGGCTGCTGCTGAAATATTTAACAAGCACGAAGTTAAAGGCAGGATAGGTCATGCAATCCGTCAACTAACATACCTGGAAATGCTGCCTACACCAGTCCACAATTTAAAAGTCACTACTGAATGGTTCAGTGAAGAAGTGTTCCATCACGCTAAAAATTTGGTTTGATTCCACAGAAATTGTTATGAAAGTTGGAAACATTCTGCTATTGCTTGCGATCTCAATGACGATTGCGATCGCTGTTCAAATTCTCCATTCTTTGCCTGATGTGTTATCTACTGGAATGGTGGTTGACACTCTACCAATCATGCATGTACCGCTTTTGCAATCCGCTTTGTAGAGCTAACAGCATACTAACCATTCTTCAATTTTCTTCACACGGTAGGTATTAATCTATTCCTAAAAAATGCAATGAGTTTCATTTCGGCGCGACTTCAAAGTGATGCCAAATCCCAAATAGTTTGAGCTTAAAAACTCACTACAATTATGTACTTTTCAGCTAATTTTAGAGTGTAAAGAATGCACCCTTACTTCAAAGATTTAACTCTTGTTATCGTATTTTGCAAGATCTAAAATTTGAAATATTGGAATCAACAAAATTCACTTAAATCAGACCAAAAAGGACAAGAGCAACATTATTAATGTGAGATATATACACAACAGCTCATAAATTGTGATGTGGAGGTTTTATGGTTCATAAGCTACATAAAAGTGATGAGTCTGTAGAAGCTCTTGTTATCGGTAGTGGTTTTGGCGGAGCCGTTGCAGCTTTACGCTTGGGACAAGCAGGTATCGATACAGTAGTGCTAGAGCGAGGTCGTCGTTGGCAGATTACGCCTGCCCAAAATACTTTTGCTACTCCTCATAATCCTGATGGTCGAGCCGCTTGGCTTAGTCCAGCAACTATATTCGGGCAGCCGATCGATGTCCATACAGGCGTGATGGAAACCTTAGTTGAAGATGGAATTATTGTTTTAAATGGTGCTGGAGTTGGAGGCGGGTCATTAGTTTATAACAGTATTATTTATCAACCCATTCCCGAGTTATTTCAAAAGGTTTTTCCTAGTTCGATTAGCTATGATGAATTGGCTGAAATTTATTATCCTCGCGTCCATTCAATTTTACAGCCTTCGCCAATTCCTCCAGATATTTTAAATACTATTTACTATGATACGACGCGGCTATTTATTCAACATGCTACTCAAGCAGGATTCCGCAATCATTTACTAGAACTAGCCGTTGATTGGGATATAGTTCGTGAAGAAATTAACGGAACAAAAGTACAGTCTACTATTGTCGGAGACCATTGGTGGGGGATCAATAGCGGCGCTAAAAAAAGCTTGGATCGCAATTACTTATTCCAAGCCGAGAAAACTGGTTTCGTAGAAATACTTCCTCTACATGTAGCAATCGAGATTGCCGAACATCCTGAAGTTGGCTACCAAGTTTCATGTAATCAAATAAATGAATCAGGAGAGGTTGTTGAACAAAAATCTTTTCGCTGTCGCTATTTATTTTTAGCAGCCGGATCTATGGGGACTTCTAAACTTTTGGTCAAAGCTAAAGCAACAGGTTCATTACCTAGATTAAATGACTACGTCGGTAAATTTTGGGGTTCTAATGGCGACACCATTGCTACTCGTTCAAATTTACCACCTGTATCTGGTAAAGGAGGACCCGCGGGTGCAGTGCTAGAAAACTTCGATGACCTCGATCGCCCGATAGTACTGATAAATCTTGAAAATTGGGCTAGTCCTGAAGGAACGCAACAGTGTCTTGGTTTGGGTCTACCCTCACACAGCGGAACCTTCACGTATGATGCGTCCACAGATTCTGTCAAGTTACACTATCCCCGAGAAACCCAACTCATGGCAGACACAGAGAAAACCTACAAAACTCTTGACAGTAAAAATGCCATTTCTACCAAAACGCCTGTGACGGAAATGAGATTTTATACTCCCACGACCACAAACCGACCTACCTCTGAAACTGATGTTGTTATCACTGCCCATCCACTGGGGGGAGCAGTTCTAGGAAAAGCGTGCGATGACTACGGGCAAGTATCTGGTTATCGAGGACTTTATGTTGTCGATGGTGCGCTGATTCCTGGCTCTACAGGATGTACAAATCCTGCATACACGATCGCAGCTTTAGCAGAACGCTGTATGGATCGAATCATCGCAGATATTCACTAAACCACTAGTTTTTAAGGCATTGTTAACTTAATGAATGACACGAGCTGAGATTATTTGGAAGACTTTACCTATAACCACATCGTCTATGTTGTACCGCAAGCTGTTAAACAAGCTGTTAAACAAGCAATGCTACATTCCTTTAGTCATTGCGATCGCTCGGCTCAAGAGCTACAGCGCGGCTCAAAAAAAGATTTTTATCAATGGCGCGCATGGCTAGAAAAGCCTTAACAATTGTTTGCTCTATCTATTTACAACTGTAATACCAAGGAGTGTATTTTATACCATGAAGATTCTCATACTGATGACCAACTCAGCCACCCTCACTCTATCAACTGGAGAGAAACATGCTTCGGGATTTTGGGCTGAGGAGTTTGTCCTTCCTTATCAGATCTTTAAGCAAGAGGGATATGAAGTTGATGTAGCGACAATAGGTGGTCTTGCACCAAGCGTGGATAAAACCAGTATCGATCCGAACTTCATGCCATACGTCAGACCAGTAGGATCGCAGGTAGATGACTCCGAGCAAGCCAAAGAGTTTATCAAGTTTATTGAAGCATCATCCGATCTCAAAAAACCCCTGAATTTGGATGACTTTACTAAAGCACAAATCGCTTCCTACGATGGTATTTTCCTGAGTGGAGGTCATGGTGCGATGCAGGATATGCCGAAGTCAGATGCGATGACGCAACTGTTCCGTTGGGCGATCGAGTTGGACAAGCCAATAGCAGCTGTTTGCCACGGAGGAAGCGGACTTTTAGCGCTGAGAACCCCCGAAGGTCGCTGGCCGTTTGAAGGCTACCGCATGACCTGCTTCTCCCACGAAGAAGAACTAGTGACACCAATAGCAGGGATGCTACCCTTCATACTACAGTTTGAGATAGAGCGGTTAGGTGGCATTTACGAGAAAGCGAATGTTATCTGGGGTTCGCACGTAGTAGAAGACCGCAACCTTGTCACGGGGCAGAATCCTTATTCCTCTGATGCGGTAGCCAAAGCCTTTGCTAAGAAATTAAACAAAGTTAAAGTTCCAGCCTAGAAGTTGGCACACCTGGAAATAATTGGGATTGGGGGTAAGAGAGTTTGGCAAGTGCGATCGAGAGGACGGCTGTATAGACAGTATAGTTACTTCCCCAAATTAAAGTTGCATTTTTTAGGAGGAGCAGTCTTTAATGTAAGACAGTCAAACGACAAACAATACTTTTTGTGAGTCAAGTTTATGGATTTACAGCTACGTGACAAGCGGGCGCTGATTACCGGTAGTAGTAGCGGTATTGGTGAGGGCATTGCGAAGGTGCTTGCTCAGGAAGGCGCGATCGTTGTCATACACGGTCGAAAGGAAGAACAGGCGAATCGAGTAGCTCAGGAGATTACCTCGGGCGGTGGAAAGGCGGTGGTTGCCATTGGAGATCTCTCAACGGATGAAGGCGCATATCAAACCGCAGACAAAGCGTTGCAGTCTCTTGGCGGCGTGGATATTTTGGTCAATTGTGCGGGCATGTTTCTCAACCGAGGCTGGATGGATACTCCAACCGATGGATGGCTCCAAATGTACAACGCCAACGTAGTTTCTATGGTGCGCATGATTCGCCTTCTAGTACCCCAAATGAAGGAACTCGGCTGGGGGCGTATTATCCAGATTGCCAGCACCGAAGCGACGCAGCCTTTTGCAAATATGCCCGACTACGCGGCTACCAAAGCGGCAATCCTCAATTTGACGGTGAGCCTATCCAAGGAGTTAGCACAAACGGGGGTAACGATCAATTCAATCAGCCCCGGCATTGTCCGAACTTCAGGACTTGAGAGTTTTTTCCGCGAAACCGCAGCTGTCAAAGGCTGGGGTACGGATTGGGCAGAGATTGAAAAAAACGTACTCAAAGAGGTTTGGTACAACCAAGTCGGTCGTTTGGCACGGGTTGAAGACATCGCAAATCTTGTTGCTTATGTAGCAAGCCCCCTTTCAGATTTCATCAACAGTGCGAACCTCCGAGTGGACGGTGGGGGTACAAGTACTGTTAATTGAGTTAATAACTTACGTTTCTAACGCGCTACGCTCTTTTCCGTACACGTTGAATTCATCTATGGAGAAAGCCTCATGGTAATTGAAATCATTAGGTACAACATTCCTGCTGGTCAAGAAAGTGCTTTTGAATCTGCTTACGAACAGGCACAGCAATATTTAGCAGAATCTCCTAACTGTCTGGGCTATCAGCTGGCTCATTGTGTAGAGGAACCAAATCGTTATATTCTTCGCATTGATTGGGATTCCATTGAAGGTCATATGCAGGGTTTTCGGAACAGTTCGTATTTCCCAAAGTTTTTTCAATTGGTATCTCCTTACATTAAGTCAGTTGATGAAATGCAGCATTACAAACAGACACCTATTGTCCTGAAAAAATAAAGGTCTATGGGTGAGCATAAGCACCCTATTTGCATATGTCATGGCTTATAGTGCTGGAAAAGTAGCGCACCTTTTGGAGGAGCTGTTCGAGTATTCTCTAAAGCCACTGCATCTACTAGCTTCAGGAGTTACGCACTTGAAGTTTCAGATCTCGACGATCCCTCCTAACCTCCCTTAAAAAGGGAGGAATAAAGCCCCCTTAACAAGGGGGTTGGGGGATCGACTGCATATCTCCTGTAGCTTTTTAAGAGGAGATCCGCACAGTTACTGCTAGAGTTAGCAGTAGCGCTGGATCTCCACAATCTTAGTGCCTTTTTTTAAAAACCTAGTTTTGTCCATATAGGCTTCCTCCGTGCTAAACCCCATGTGGTGACTCGGGGCGATCGCGCGTTGGGTTCGATGTCTCAGCTTACACAAGAAGATACGACATCGACTCCCTAACCCAATCGCAACAATCATTAGAGCTGAATGCATCAATTTAACTGACAAAAAGGAGCAAAGGCATGACGGATCGATTGTATGGAAAAGTCGCCCTAGTTACTGGGGCTTCATCAGGTATTGGTCAGGCAACAGCACTTGCATTTGCACGCGCTGGAGCGAAAGTCGTGGCTGCCAGCCGTCGCGATGCCGAGGGACAGGAGACCGTGCGTCGCATACAAGAGGCAGGAGGTGAAGCCCTTTTCATCAAGACTGATGTGTCAAAAGCTACTGAAGTAGAGGCGCTGGTTAACAAAACGATGGATACTTACGGTCGTTTAGACTGCGCCTGCAACAGCGCTGGTGTTATCTCGGCATCTAGTCTACTCACCGATGTGTCAGAAGATGAATGGGATCGTCATATCAACGTCAACCTCAAAGGAACGTGGCTTTGTCTCAAGTACGAGATTCCAGCGATGCTCAAACAAAAGAGTGGCGCAATTGTGAACTTGGCTTCTGCCGCTAGTATCGTTGCCTTTGCGGGTTATGCCGCTTATGCTGCGACTAAAGGCGGAATCCTTGCTTTAACGCGATCGGCAGCGATAGAGTATGCCAAATCTGGTATCCGTATCAATGTCGTGAGTCCTGGTTCCATCAATACCGATATGTTAAACAGCGCCACTGAAGATATAGTTACTCAACTTGCAGCAGCGCATCCCGTAGGACGTGTTGGCGAACCAGAGGAGGTAGCAGAAGCTGTGGTGTGGTTGTGTTCAAAAGCAGCTTCCTTCGTCACCGGACATAACATGCTGATCGATGGGGGATATAGCGTTCAGTAAGGTGAGCGAGATAGAAGCAAGGGCGATCTCGGCAAACAATTAAGCACGAGCGTAAAAGAGGAGCAGCATGGCTAACAAAATCTTAGGGACATCGGTTAAGCGACGCGAAGATCCAGAACTTCTACGAGGGGAAGCCAAGTTTACAGCCGACATCACGCTGCCTCATATGCTGCACATGGCAATTTTGCATAGCGAACACGGTCATGCACTGATTCAAAGTATAGATACTAGTGCCGCAGAGCGAATGCCTGGGGTTGTACGGGTGATTACTGGAGTTGATACTAGTTCAATTATGCCCCTACCGTGCATCATGAATCCTGGTGGCGCAGAATCTCGTTTTCCCTCATACCCCTACGGACTACCAGGAGCCCAAACTGTTCTAGCTACAGACAGGGTTCGTTACATTGGCGAATTTGTGGCAGTGGTGGTAGCCTTAACCCGTCAGCAAGCCTATGATGCCCTGCCAGCGATCGAGGTGAAATACGAGCCGTTGCCGGCGATCGTCAATGCAGAAGAAGCACTTCAGCCCGATGCGCCTCAACTACACGACACAGTACCCAACAATCTCAACCAGTACATCTCTCACGGGGATAAACAGGCGACGGAGCAGGCGATCGCCAACGCTGAGGTGGTTGTCAAGCAAAGAATTCGCTATCAACGAGCGATTCATAATCCCGTAGAACTCCGCGCTTCCATCGGCGATTATAACCCTGAGACTGGGGAGTACACTCTGTGGACGAATACCCAAATTCCTCATGGTAACCGCTTTCTGCTCTCTCAACTCGTGATGGGTATTCCCTACAACAAGCTGCGTGTCATCGCTCCCCATATTGGCGGCGGCTTTGGTTCCAAAGGTTATCTTTACCCAGATACGGCTCTTGTACTTTTTTTATCTAAGGAGCTAGGTCGCCCTGTCAAGTGGGTTGACACGCGCCGAGGCTTAGCCCGCTCTACAGTACAAGCTCGCGACCAAATCCAGTACGTAACTATAGCTGGGACGAAAGACGGTCAGATTACTGCCCTTCATTGCACTAACTACGCCAATTTAGGAGCTTACCCAGCTACGAATGGTCCAGGCGCTCCCGCGATACTCACAGGTTGCAGCATTACCGGAGTCTATGCGATCGAGCATCCCTTCTATGAAGTCTACTGTATGTTTACTAACCTCGTTCCCAATGGTCCGGCTCGGGGTGCTGGTCGTGCTGAGGCAATATTCCTGATCGAGCGCATGGTCGATCTCTTCGCACAGAGGATTGGTATAGATCCTGCTGAAGTACGCCGTAAAAATATGGTTGCTGCCGATCGATTTCCCTATAAAAACGGTTTGGGCTGGACTTATGACTCTGGTAACTATGAGGTAGCGCTCGACAAAGCTCTAGCGACGATCGATTACAACAACGTCGCACAACGGAAGGTGGAAGCTAGAACGCGCGGCAAACGTCTCGGAGTTGGAATTGGTTCATATGTAGCGATCGCAGGTGTTGGTCCCTGCCCCCTTATGGCTAGAGACATAGGTTTGAATGGGAGTACTTGGGGAAGCGCCCACATTCGCGTTCACCCAACGGGTGATGTCACTCTTATTACTGGGGCGCAACCTCACGGTCAGGGTCAGGTGACATCTTTTTCTCAGATTATTGCTGAGGAGCTTGGTGTTAACTTAGAGCAAATTGAAGTGCTGCACTCCGATACTAAGGGTGCTATCTATGCACAAGGAAGCTATGGTTCGCGCTCCTTCAGCGTGGAAGGAGCGACAGTGTATAAAGCTACCCAAAAGATCGACGAGAAAGCACGTCAAATGGCAGCCCATATTTTTAAAGTGGCAGAGTCAGAGGTGGTAGCCGATCGAGGTAAATTTTATGTTAAAGGCGCGCCCGAGCAGTTCAAAACTTTAAAGGAGATTGCGCTGGCGCTTTGGTACGCTTGGGATTTACCAGCAGGGATGGAACCTGGGTTGGAAGCGATCGCCTATTTCGATCCGCCAGACTTTAATTATCCTTTTGGCACTCACATTGCTCTGGTCGAAATTGACGAACAAACTGGTCAGGTTGAAGTCGTTCGTTATGTAGCAGTAGATGACTTCGGCAATGTGGGAAACCCGATGATTGTAGATGGTCAAACACACGGTAATATCCATTTTGGGATCAGTCAAGCCCTGTTTGAAGAGGCTGTATACGATCGCGACGGACGAATTCTGACGGACGAATTTACGACATACGCGATCGCGAAAGCTTCCCAGTTACCCAAGTTTGAACTCGATCGCACTGTCACACCTACTCCTCATAACCCTCTTGGAGCAAAGGGAGCAGGTGATGTCAGCATTACGGCTGTACCTCCGGCGATCGTCAACGCTGTTTGTAACGCTCTTTCCGACTTGGGAGTCGCTCACATCGATATGCCTGTAACGCCGGAAAAAGTTTGGCGGGTGATGCGTGAAACCCCCAGGAATAATGACTCTTGAGTAGGGCGATCGCGAGATCGTGAGTCGTGGGTTACGGACAGAATCCATCTACTACTCCGACTAAATTTTTTCTACTAACGCAGAACAACTGATAATGGATAAAATCACATGATTCCAGTTCAATTTGACTACGCTGCACCTGAAACTCTGGAAGCTGCGGTGAATCTGCTAAAAGAGAACGAAGGAGCGCAGATTCTTGCCGGTGGTCATAGCTTACTGAGAGAAATGAAGCTAGGTCGAGTCTCTCCCTTATTACTAGTAGATCTAGGGAAAATTCAAGGTTTGCAGGGGATCGAACTCGATCGCGATCCGAACGGTGTCGTCCAAATTGGTGCCATGACTACCTATGCCCAAACCGCTAATGCCCTCAAGATCAAGGAAAACTATCGCGCTCTGGCTGAAGCAGCGTTGAGCATTGGAGATGCCCAGATCCGCAACTGGGGCAGAATTGGTGACATCTTCACCTACCATGACTTAGCCTGCGATCTGCCTGCCGCTGCTTTGGTTCTAGAAGCAACGTTCAACACGATTGGTTCAAGCAGTCATCGTGCGATTCTGGCTGAGGAGTTCATCAACGCCTCTTTCAATATGGGGCTGGAGTCTGGTGAAATCGTCACTTCGATCGATCTACCACCCTATGTTACCGGAACTAATAGTGCCTACGAAAAGTTCCAGCACCCAGCCAGTGGCTATACTATTTGTGGCATTGCGAGCTTGATTAGGCGATCGTCCAGCGGTATTGTGAGTAAATGCCGTGTCGCTGTTACTGGCGCTCATGCTCATGCTATCCGTCTGCGTCAGGTCGAGGCAGCACTGGAGGGCAAAGCACCGACAACAAAAAACATTGCGGCTGCGGCTAATCTGGCGGCAGAAAGCGTGTCTATAAGCCAGGAAGCTAGCAGAGTACTGGATAGCCTTTCTAACAACTACATCTCAGCAGAATATTGCACTCACCTAATGGGTGTGCTTACTGCTCGATCTCTCACTCGCGCTACCGAACGTGTCGAGATTCGCAGTCATATTTGATTTGCAACCGAGAAATGCGATCGCAGTCTTTTCACTATTACTTTATCATCTCTAAACCCATTTGCATCTGTAAGCAGAGAAACTAAAGTAGCTGTAGGAAAATGTCTATAAACTAGTGCCTGCAACTTATGTGCTGGAATACTGGGAACATATCCCTCATCTGTCCATTTCACAGCCAGTCGTCCGTGTCTTAATCGATCTCATTATGTTTAGGAGATAATGTTGGAAACGAAATTCAGTAGTTCTGTCACAAATCCGTTAGTTAGTATTCTTATTAATAACTATAATTACGGTCAGTTTTTAGGAGAAGCGATTGACAGCGCCCTTAACCAAACTTATTCTAACATTGAGGTAATTGTAGTTGATGATGGTTCTACTGATAATTCTCCTAACGTGATTTCTGGATACGGCGATCGAATTATTTCAATTTTCAAAGAAAATGGCGGACAAGCTTCTGCTTTTAATACAGGGTTTCTTGCTAGCAAAGGTGAAATTGTTTGCATTTTAGATTCTGATGATGCTTTTGACCGAACGAAGGTAGAAAAAATTGTTGAAATTTTTCAACTAAATTCAGATATTGGTTGGTGTTATCATCCTCTCAAGTTGCTCGATTATAGTAAAAATACGGTTATAAGAAGCGATCC